>JAPLSP010000304.1 GCA_026398575.1 Candidatus Sumerlaeota bacterium
CACAACCTTCATTTTGCGCCTCCCGATGCAAAATTGCCAACGCCCTAAATTATCCGCCCCGCCGCATCGAACGCAAGACAGAAACCACTGGGTACTGGGCGCTCCCAGTTCCCGGTAAAAAGCCGGTTGATTTGACTTGTCCATGCGGCTATACAGACATTCATGTTCTTCATTGCCGCTGTCATCATCGTCTTGATCGCCGTTCCGCTGAGCATGGCCGCAAGCGACGCGATCCTGCGCCGCGCGATCCGGCGCGCCTACGAACAAGGCCGTCTGGACCATCCGACCGAGCGAGGATCGCACACGCTTTCCACGCCTCGCGCGGGCGGGCAGGCCATCGCGCCGCTCGTGATTGCCGCCGCGATCCTGATTTTGGTGGCGCGCCTTTTTTATGGAGGCGCCGTTTCTCACGCCGTCTCCTGCTATTTCGCCGCAGGATGGTGGGCGTTGATCCTTGGAGGCGCGGTGGCCGCCGGCGTCGGATATTGGGATGACGCGTTTGGGCTTTCGGTCAAGCCCAAGATGATCGGGCAGTTTGCCGCGGCGGGATTCGCCGCCTTGCTGGCCGGGCGATTCGGAACTGCGTGCTTGTGGGGCGTTCATATCACCCTCCCCACGATTCTCATGGTGATGGCCGCCTTCGCCTGGGTTTGGTATCTGATGAACGCCGTCAACTTCATGGATGGCATGGATGGATTGGTGTCGGTGTTCTCGTTCTTTTGCCTGGCGGCATTCGCGTTGATGGTTGGCGTGGCGCCGAACTCCTCGAATGCGGGCGAAATCCTTCTGGCGCTGGCGGTCTTCGCGGGCGCCATGATCGCCTTTCACCGCCGCAACGTCACGAGCACGCAGGCCGACAAGACCTTCATGGGCGACTGCGGCAGCCAGTTCACGGGACTGGCGCTGGGCGTCTTTTCGCTTTTGCTGACGCGAACGAACGAAGGGAAGACGGTTGATTTCACCGTGCCCGTGATATTGTTCTATCCTTTTCTCTTCGATACGCTGCTGGCGATCGCGCGTCGGGCGTTGCGGGGAGAAAACATCTTCGAGGCGCATCATCAGCATCTCTATCAGCGCGAACTGGAACTGGGCGATACGCACGCGCAGGTGCGCGAGCGATGGATAAAAATTTTCATGATTCATTTTTTCCTCGCCGCCATCGTGATATGGTTTGGCTCGGGCTCGTGCGCAGGGCGGCTGGCGCTGTTGGCGGCGATCATCCCGATGTTGGTCTATCACCGCCACGTTGCGGAACGGGAGTGGAATAAAAACCTCGAAAAGCTGAAAGACGCGACGCCATGAATGAGCGGATGGAAGCCATCGAAGGCGACATCGCGAAACTGAGCGTGGATGCGATCGTCAACGCCGCCAACAGCTCGCTGCTGGGGGGCGGCGGAGTGGATGGCGCCATTCATCGCGGCGCCGGACCTCAGTTGCTGGAGGAATGCCGCGACTTGGGAGGCTGTCCGACCGGCGAGGCGAAAATCACCAAAGGCTACCGCCTGCCGGCGCGATACGTGATCCATACCGTAGGCCCGATTTGGCACGGCGGGCAGCGCGGCGAAGACGAAGCGCTGGCCGGCTGCTATCGCAACAGCCTGGCGCTCGCGATCAAACATGGAATCAAGACGATTGCCTTCCCCTCGATCAGCACCGGCGCCTACGGCTTCCCCTCCGCCCGCGCCCGCGCCATTGCAATCAAGACAGTGCAGGAATTCCTCGCGCAGGATGCAACCATCGAAAAGGTGTTCTTCTGTTGCTTCGGCCCGGCTGATTATCGCGCCTATGGCGATGCGCTGGGCGCCTAGATCAACCGTCGCGCGGCTTTTGGCGGCCGATGGACAGTGGCGCCGGATAGCCTCTATCATTAGCGCCTCGTCGCACCGTTCCGCAGTTCAATCTAAAAGCGAAAAAGCAAGCTCTTCGATTATGCAAACAGACGAAGCAAACGGAGTTTGAAGACGCCGAAAATCAATCAGGAATTGAGCCGGGCTTCTATTGCTATCTTCCGCTACACAAACGATGCGGCGTTTAAGGCGATAAAGAGATGGGAATCCACCCTCGAACGGAATTGATGAGGAAAATCGCCTGAGCTCTTTTTAGTTCCTCCCGCGCAATGACTCGTTCTTCAAGGCGCCCTCGCGCCAGAAGATGGCGCCGCAATGTCCCCGGCAGCAAGCCGCATGCGACTGGCGGCGTCACAATCTTTCCGCCGATTTTCGCCACTACGTTCGCTATGGTGGATTCCGTCACTTCCCCCCGTTCATTCCAAAGGATCACGTCGTCATAGCCTGGGAAATCCGCCTTCGCTGCTTCATAGACCTGGCGATGCGTCGTCTTGTGATAGAGAAATGGATCCTGGGAATTGATGGGCGCATTGGCCAGAGCGACGCGCCAGCGCTTGCGGGGCCGCGAGCGAACGAGGGGCGATGCCTCGATGGAGATGTCTCCGTTCTCAGACGCGAGCAGCCGGACCCGATGGCGCGTTCGCGGCAAGCGTTCGGTTGCTTCGCAAAGGCGCGTGGAAACGCTTTCGCGGTCAACATCAAAGCCGAAGTAATGGGCTGAGTCCATCAGCCGGTCCAGGTGCTCGCGCAGCAAAGAATATCCGCTGGGTTTAAAGAGGAGCGTCTCGATCAATTGGAAGGAAGGCCGCGCGCGCATCAAAAGGAGGGCTTTGGCGGCGCATTCCTCGTATTCACGTTCGGCCTGCGAATCCCAGACGATGCCTCCGCCTGTCCCATATTCAGCGGCGCCCGTGGCGCGGTTGATGTGGACGGTTCGGATCGCCACGTTGAAACGCGCTCTGCGTCCGGGCGTGGCGCAGCCAATGCAGCCGGTATAAATCCCGCGCGGCGCCGTCTCCAATTCCTTGATAATCTGCATCGTGCGGACCTTCGGCGCGCCCGTCACGGAGGCGCAGGGAAACATCGCCCGCAGAATTTTCGTGAGAGAGGCGCCGGTTTCCGCGCGCGCCGTGGACGTCATCTGAAGGACCGTCGCGTAGCGTTCGACCGTGAACATATCCGTGACGCGCACGCTGCCCGCGTGGGCGATGCGTCCCAGGTCGTTGCGGATCATATCCACGATCATGGTGTTTTCGGCGCGCTCCTTGGGCGAGGCGCGCAGCGCGGCGGCCCGGAGTTCATCTTCTTGCGTGGTCAGGCCGCGCGTCCCCGTTCCTTTCATCGGGCGGCTGAATATCTCCGCGCCGGAGAGATCGAAAAAAAGTTCCGGCGATCCCGAGCAGATCGCATGATCGCCCAGGTCCAGGTAAGCCGCGTAAGGCGTTGGCTGCGCCTGATAAAGCGCGTGGAAGAAGGCGTAGGCGTCCCCATGAAAATCGGCGCGCAGCCGCGTGGTGAAATTCACCTGATAGGTGTGTCCGTTCGCGATGTAGTTGCGGATTTTCCGAAGCGCTTCCAAGTACTTCTCTTTGGAGATGGCATTGGTCCAAGCGGCGGTTTGGCAGGTTGCGCCGGCGGGGATCGGCAGAGATTCCAGCCATTGAGGCGCTTCGTAGAGGCCAAACCAAAGAAGCGGCAGCGGCCCGGGCGGATGCGCGGACAAGGCTCGGTCAAACGCGGGCGCCGCCTCATAAGCGATGAATCCCGCCGCATGAAGTCCCTGCGCCAGCGCATCCTCCACTCGCCGCAAACAGTCCTCGATGCGCTCGATGTCATGCGTTTGAATGACCTGAATCGGCTTGATGAAACACAGCCAACCGGATTTCTCCGATGAGTTCCGCCACCGAAGCAAAACCGTTTGCTCTGGAAATATCGCACTCGCTTTATCCACACAATCAATCATGGCGCTTGCGAATATGAGCGAAATGACTGGCGAATAAAAGCCTAAATCCGTGGGGAAACTTGTTGGGCGTGGAAAGGTAGAATCCTGAAATGCGCCCTATAAAGGGCTTGTCTCCGCTTTGCGATGAAAATAAAATCAGGATTATTTCCAAATATGAAGGCGCCATAAATGCCAAAAATCAATCAGGAATTGGGACGATATTTTCTAAAGGACAGCATTCGGCTCGAGACCGATTTCTCGCAGACCGGGCAACAGCTCGGCGCTCCGCCCCCGCCGCTTGAGAAGCCGGCGCCGCGCAACTCGAGGCGCGTCAAACTGCCCAAGCCGGCCGAGTGGAAAGGGATTCAGCCGCTGGATTTGACCGAGGCGATGGCTCATCGCCAAAGCCGGCGCGATTTTTCACCCGATTCCCTAACGCTCGACGAGCTGGCCTTCCTGCTTTGGGCGACGCAAGGGGTGCGTTCCCGGTTGAATGCGCGCGCCGCGCTGCGCGTGGTGCCGTCGGCGGGAGCGCGCCATGCGTTCGAGACTTATCTTTGTCTGATGCGCGTCGAGGGAATCGAACCGGGCTTCTATCGCTACCTGCCACTCGAACACGAACTCGTGTTCGAATTCGTGGAAGAGAACGCCGCGCATAAAATCGCGGTCGCAGCGCTCGGACAAGAGTTTGTCGGCCAGGCCGCGGCGGTGTTCATCTGGACGGCGATCCCGGCGCGGATGGAATGGCGATACGGAACCGCCTCCTACAAAGTGATCGCCGTTGATGCCGGGCACGTCTGCCAGAACCTATACCTGGCATGCGAAGCCATTGACGCCGGAACCTGCGCCGTGGCCGCCTACGACCAGGAAGCCATGGACCGCCTCCTGCGCGTGGACGGCAAAGACGAATTCGTGATCTACCTGGCGCCCGTCGGCAAGCGGGTTTAGCGCAACCGCCCAGTCAGCGGTTTCCGTCCATCAGCTTCACCATCGCCCGCCCCATCGCCTCGCCGATAAGATAGTAGGTCTCCGCGTTGTTGTTCCAGTGATAGGCCTGGCCCGAGGGCGACTGCTCGGCAGGCCGCCAGAAATCCTTCGTGCCGACGAACGCGACATTGCCTTTGAACTCCGGATACTCGGCGACGGCGGCCTGCGCGCGCATGAGCGACAGGGCGCGCGGATGTTTTTCCTCGGCGCCGCTCATCCCGGTTTCGGCAATGACGAATGGCATCTTCGGCGCGTCCAAATCGCGGCGGATGTCGCGGATGAAATGCGCCATGTTTTTTTCGTACTCGTCGTTGAATGCCTGGTTGACGCGGTCGTTCCAACCCTGATGCCACCCGAATCCGGCGATCTCCCATCGGGCGCCTTTGAGTTCCGGGAAATTGGCGCCCAGGTTCGCAAGCGCATCTTTCGTCCGCGTCACGATCTCATTATAAAAAGGCCCCGTCTCCCCGCCCGCGCTGGGCGGACGGAAATCCTTCGCCAGACTCTTGCCCCCCCAAGCCAGCTTGATGAGGAGCACCGGCTCGGAGAACCGGTCGCCGGTGACCCATCCAAAACCCAATTCCGGCCCAATCTGCGTATCGCGCGCGCCAAATCCCACCGTCAGCGGCCCTTTGCGGTCGAGATAGTGAATCCACACATCATTCCGAACGCGCCATTTGCCATTCGCGTCCATGAGCTGCGCGAACCGCGTCGTGTCTGTTGTATTCTTCACCAGATATTCCAACGACCCCTTCCCGCCATTGCGCTTCGCGTCGGCGCCGATAAAGCCCTGCCCTTCCATATTCGACTGTCCGGCAAGGATGAAAACCTTGACCGTCCCCCTCGTTTCCGCTGCAGTCACCGCAGCCATCGGCGCCAGCAGCATGCCGGCAAACACAAGATTCCAAGCGCAGCGAATCATGTCATATCCTTTCCCATGTTTTTCGATGCATCACTAAAACTCTTTTATTATTTTGCCATATATTATTTTGTCATTATATGAACACCATCATCCAGTCCCACCTTGAATCCTTCCCTTCATTTCGCAGCGGATGGCGAGCGGACAAATTCTTCCATACTCCTCAGCGCCGGCGGTTTGCGGTCTGCCTCAATCGTGGCGATCAGCTTGTCGAGCGCGAGGATGTCTTTCTTCCGGTCGTCGTCTTTCTTCTCCCAGTTCTTGTCCAGCGCCGCCATTTTTTGCCGCACTTCCCGGATTTGAGGAACAAACTCGCGGGCCGCGCCGCTGTATGGGGCAAGGGCTTTGATGCACCGCTGCATATCCCGCCCCCAGCGAAACTCATTCATGATATCCACGCACATCGGCATGCCTTCGCGGATGCGAAAGCGCGCGAGCAAATCCAGCCCCGCGAACCGGATGCCATAGGCGAACATCTCCCCGCTCGGCGCCGTCTTGCGGATCGCGGCCACGATATCCGGCATGAGGGCGGCCGCGTCCTGCGGCGAAAACATCTTATACGCCGGCGCCACAAGCCCCCGAATCCGTCCATCCTCGTTCTTCTGCATATCCTTGATTGCCGGATAAAGCAGCGTCCGGTCCACGCCCTCCAACGAATCCGCAAGAATCGCTTTCGGCTCGCGCTTCCCAGGTCCAGGGGTAAATAGCGTCTCCGCCAGCGCCCCTTGCAAGCGTTTTCTGCGATCCCCCGGTTCACTGATGAGCGCAGCCTTCAGCAGGCTGTTGACGGAAGTATTGCGTTCCTTTGGCCCCATTCGCACAAGCGCCTTCGCCGCCAGGATTCGCATCCACGGGTCCACTGGGAGCGCCGGCATCCCTGCCGGCGAGTCCACTCGATCAACAAGAAGCGCCCGCATAGCTCCCCCCGCCGCATCCGCCCTCCCCCCCAAACACCCCAACGCCTCACAAGCCCCATACCTCGCATCCCTATCCGCCCCTCCCATCATCTTCAACAACCTCTGCACAAACTCCCCCTCCCTCCTTCCCAGCGCCTCCGCCGACCTCTTCCTCACCGTCGGCGACCAACTAGCCAACCCCGCGAAAAGCGCCTCCGTCCCACGTCCGTCATAGCAGTTCTTCTCAGTCCAGAAAGTGAAGTCGCGCCCATTGGCAATCGTCTCAGCCGTTGCCTCCTTCGATAGCGGCGGAACAACGCACGGTTTTCGTCCGGTCAACAGAATGCGCTTGAGCGGCAGCGCATAAGCCAGCATATACGCGCCGGTCGAGTCCCATTGATTATACTGGTGTCCACCCCAGTTCGCCGGAACTCCCTGATATATGAAACGCCCATCCCAACACCGCGCCAGATCATAATACCAATCCGTCTCCTTCCAATACGCCGCCGTCATCAACGTCCCACAACGAGAGACGCCCGGAAGCGCCCAGAGCAAGGCGAAGAAATTTCCGGTGTGTCCGCTTTCGCGCTCGCCGTAAGACGCGGCGCCCATGCGCGAATAGAAAGAAGCCGCCTCGCGGTCTCCGAGCAGATCGAAGAGCACCGCGCCGCTCGAGCACTTGCCATTGTCATCGTGCCAGGGCCAGGGATCGTGATCGCCATAAGGAATCGCGCCCTTGTTGACCCACCAGCGAAGGAATCCCGCGCTCTTCTCGATCGCGCGGTCCAGAACCGGATCGGCCACGCCCGCCTCCCGCGCCGCCGTCATGGCAACGGTCAGGACAATCCCCGGCTGGTTCATGCAGCCGTAGCCGTCGAGAACGCCGTCGCTGGGTCGTGCGAAGGCGTGTCCCCACGTGCCGACGCCGCTCTGGCCTCGGGCGATGTCCATCGTGAGCCGCCGTAGCCCCTCCATGACCGTCCTATCTTTGGTCGCTGCCGCATACTCCGCCAGAAACAGCGTCTCATAAGCGTATCCCCACGTGACATGCCCGCCCGGCTGATGCACGGCCACCGCCTTGGCATACTCGGCAACGAGCGGAAGGTATTCATCCTTGCCCGAAGCCAGCAGCGCCAGCGCGTTCAGGCAGTTCGGAATCGAGACGACGATGTTTCCGCGCTTGTCTTTCCAGCCCTGTTTCGCGATGGCCCGGCATCCTTGTTCGAGAATGCGTTTCGATTTCGGACAGTCATAAGGCGCGGTCACGCTATATGTCCCCATCACCGCCAGTTTGATCTCCACATTTTGCAAAGCGCCCTCGCGCCAGCGGACCACGCGAAGGACTCCCCGGTTCTCCTCTTTTTCCGCCTCTGTGATCGCGCGAGCAAACACGATACGGGCATCGTCTGCGAATGACTTGCCATTGACGCCCATCAGCACGTCGCCTTTTTTTAGGACGCCATCCGCCGGCGAGCCTGCGGCGGCATCCGTGATCAATATCTGCCGCGCGTCGGTGGTATGCCCCTTCCATCCCCAGACCCACCCTCGCGCGCCGGTGGCCCCGAGCGTCCAGTCGTGAGTCTCGTCCGGCTTTCCGCCCTGCGTGAAATCCTGCACTTTCGGTTTCTCGTCGGCGCCGAGGCAGCGCTCCGGCGCGACGGCAAATGCAATAACCAGCGCGACCACTGCAACGCCATGCCGCATTCTCAAATGATATCCGCTCATATCATCCCGACTCCTTGAGATCAGAATTCAGACGCAAAGCGCTTCCCAATTAATGATCAAGTTTGGTCAGTTTTTCACCATTGCGAACCTTACAGAAGGTTTCTGAAATACTCCGTAAAATAGCGTTGGATAATTTTCCATCCAGCCAGGCGATGTCCACCTCGAATTAGCGGCGGCACGCGGCGGGCGGCAGGGCGGCGGACCTTGAATCCAGAATGCAGCAATTCTGGTTTGACAACAGATTCAGCTTTCTTACAATTCTTTCATGCGCTGTCCACTTCGCATTGATCGCGCCGATAGGATTTCCAGCCTTATGAAAAGTTATATGCTTGCCATGAGCATCCTCCGCATCTTCCTGCGCGTCATCGCCCCGTTGTACTGCTTCTCCTCGCTCCCGGCGCTCGATCTCCAGACGCGCGCCGCCATTCCCGATCCGCGCCATATCGCCAACGGGTGGGTCATCCCCAGCAAACACTACGCCGATCAGCCCTATATCGTGAAGACGGACGACGGCGCGTGGCTGTGCGTCATCACGACCGGCAGCGGCGCCGAAGGAGCGGCCGGCCAGCACGTGGTCTCCATGCGCAGCAGCGACCAGGGCAAAACATGGAGCGCGCCCGTGGATGTTGAGCCTTCCGGCGGTCCCGAAGCCTCCTACGCCGTGCTGCTCAAGACGCCATACAGCCGCATCTATTGCTTCTACAACCACAACACCGACCGCGTTGCCGAAGTGAAACGCGAAGACGGCGGCGTCTATAAGCGCGTGGATTCGCTCGGACACTACGTTTTCAAATATTCGGACGACCACGGACGCTCGTGGTCGGCGCCGCGCTACGACATCCCCGTGCGCGAGTTCGATTGCGATCGCAACAACGTCTATGGCGGCAAACTCCGATTCTTCTGGAACGTCGGCCGTCCGCTGATCCTCGGCGATTCGGCCCTCCTGGTGATTCACAAGGTCGGGGCCATGGGCGCGGGCTTTTTCGCGCAGTCCGAGGGCGCATTCATAAAGAGCGCCAATATTCTGACCGAGCGTGATCCGGCGAAGATCATTTTCGAGACGCTGCCCGAAGGCGCCGTCGGTCTGCGCACGCCGCCGGGCGGAGGGCGCGTTGCCGAGGAACAGAGCATCGTCCCCCTCAGCGACGGATCAATCTTTTGCGTTTATCGCACCATTGACGGCTGGCCCGCGTGCGCTTACAGCCGCAACGGCGGACGCGCCTGGAGCGCCCCCGCCTACATGACCTATACGCCTGGCGGACGGCGCGTCAAACACCCGCGCGCCGCCAACTTCGTCTGGCGCTGCTCGAACGGCAAGTTCCTCTACTGGTTTCACAATCACGGCGGACGCTTCGTCGGCGAGCTTGGCGCCAAGGGCAAGGATGGCCGCAGTCCCTATGATGACCGCAATCCCGCATGGCTCATGGCCGGCCGCGAGACCGACACGCCGCAGGGCCGCATGATCGAATGGTCGCAGCCCGAGATACTGCTCTACGACGACGACCCCTTCATTCGAATGAGTTACCCGGACCTTGTGGAGGAGACCGGCGCGTTCTTCATCACCGAGACCCAGAAGACTG
>JAPLSP010000325.1 GCA_026398575.1 Candidatus Sumerlaeota bacterium
CGCATTAAAAATGGGTTCGTTTCTGCATTTTTAAGTTTTTTCGAAATTCGAGGGCTGGCGCAATTTCTGTTAAACGATCCTGTTCTCTCACCTAATATGGATTGAGAGGGGTGAGAGTATGGCATGGGGAGAGGAGAAGGAAATTCCCTTGGGGGAACTTGCGGTCATTCAATTGCGAAAGGAGTGGTATGCCGATAGGCTTGATTCCCCGTAAGGCGACCGTTAGGCTATTATCGCGCGCCGAATGAGAACATGTTTTCGTTTCTTGTTATCCGTGTAATCCCTGTAATCCGTGGTAAGATTCTGGCTCAAAAGTGCGGTCCGGCGTCCGGCGCCTACTGCTACTGCACCTCGATGATGAACTTCTGAGTGGCGGCGCCGACTTGGGCGGTAGAGGTGGAAAGGACCTTCTCGTTGCCCCAGGCGAGGGTTTTCTCGTCGAGGTTGCGGACTTCGCGGCGGATGGCGGCGGTGACTGCGACTTCCACTTTGCCGGGCGCATCCGGTATGCCGGTGAGCAGGCCGGTGGTCGCGTCAATCTTCAGCCAAGCCGGCCCCTGTTCGAGCGTGAAGACTGGCGTTTCGACATCGAAGTAGCCGTTGACTTGGTCGCTGCCTTTCATGCGGGCGCTAAGGTCGCCGAGGGAGCGAGTGGCGCGGGCTTGGTAGCGGTACTCGGCGCCGACTTTGGCGGTCTGCGCGGGCTTGCTGTAGATCACGGGGCGGGGGGCGGCGGCGTAATCGGACGGGCCGCTGCGCTTGGCTTGATCGTCCACCGCCACGACGCGGTAGTAGGTCTTGTTGGCCGCCGGCAGGTCAACGTCGCGGCCCACAACCGCCAGCTCAGTAGAAGATGTTTCGGCGATGAAGTTGGCCGGGAACCAGGGATTCCAAGCGGCCATTTCCGCCTTCGTGACGCCAATCATGCTCTGGTAGGGTTTGTCGGCGATGGTGAATCCCTTCTCGTCGCTGCCATAGATCCGATACTTGCCTGGGTGGCGTCCGATGGGGTTGGGTTTCCAGCGGAGAACGCCAACGCTTTTGGCTGCGTCGTAATCAATGGCGACATCCAGGGGATAGGCCGGCGCGCGCGGGGTGAAACTCCACGTCTTGCTCCACGAGCCCCATACGCCCTGGCCGTTCATCGCGCGCACGCGCCAGTAGTATTGGCGATCCGGCGTCAGCAAGCCGGGCTGGGGCAGAGTGTATTGGGGCTTGGCCGTGACCTTGTCTTTAGCGCTGTCTTTGGCGCCATCCTTGGCGCCCTTCCCCTTTTCCGTGATCACATCCGCGGTTCGCGAGATGAGCTTGTAGAAATCCAGAGACAGCGGGTACTTCATGTCAGAGCGGGTGGATAGCTCGAAGTGGTAGTCGCTGATGGAATCGCCGTCGGGGGAGGAGGTGGCAGTCCATTGGAAGACGATTTCGGTACCGTTGGCTTCGCCGTTGTCGGGCGGGTTGATCGCGGACGACGGCGCCTGCGGCGGCTTCGACGTGGACCGCTCCACCCACTCGTGTGTGATTCGCGCCTTGCGCTCGCTAACGGATTGATCGGAATAGGTGAAGGCGTTCTCGCCCACGCACATCTCCGGCATGGCGAGGGGCGCCATTTGCAGGTCGTTGATGATCGCCAGGCGGCGGAGCCGGGCCGGCCCTTCCAGTTGGCACTTGAGCTGATATTCGTAGCGAGCCGGCCCGACAACCGAGAAGGATTTATCCAGGTTGTCTTTCACCGTCTGCCACGTTTTGCCATCTACGGAAATGGAGAACCTGGCGTCCGCAGCTTCGGCTTCGATCCGTCCGCCAACAAACACGTAAGGGCTGCGCATCGTCCAGATTACCGTGCCTTGTTTGCCCTCTTCAGCGGAGAGACCATCAGCGGTCGAGATGACGTTCTGCGCGCTGGAGGCGCCCTGGCGCCATCCCGCGTTCGAGAAGTCCGGACGATATTCCCAGAGGCCGTTGTTGATCAGCGATGGGTAGGTGGGCATCGTCTGCAACGCGCCGTGGTATTTGACCGGATCGAGCTGGCCCCAACGCCAGACGATCGCTTCGCCGGGGCGCAGCGTCATGTTCATGGTTGTCTGAGGCTTGCCACCGCGTTCGCCGGTGACCGGTCCGTCGTAGAAATACATGGCGCATAGGCCCGGCCCATCCCACCACGTATCGGGCATGAGGATTCCTTTCGAGTGAGTGCGCTTGACCAAGTCATGGTCGCGCACGATGTCCTGTTCGCCGGCGACGGTTTCGTTGTCGCGCAGGAGATAGACGGAGTGCATGTCGCCATCGTAGAAATGCCAGCCGCCGCCGTAGAAGGCCTGGGAGATGCAATGCCCGAGAGCCCGGGCCGGCGCCGCTTTGA
>JAPLSP010000566.1 GCA_026398575.1 Candidatus Sumerlaeota bacterium
GGTTGCTTGCTGCCGCTTTAGCTACGCCAATCTTGTAGATCATGGAAGCCAAAGCGGCAGCAAGCAACCGCACTCCAAATGCTGGCGCCGCTTCTGACTGCATTGTCTTCTGCATTATGCAAAAATACGCGACCATAGCTCTGAGTCAGAGCACTATGGCTTCGCGCCCCATCGCCGCGCCATCTCGCGGATGAGCGGGTCGTCAGGATGACGCCGAAGCGCTTCGCGCAGCAACGGCGAATTGGGATCGCGCCGGTCGTTCATATCCTCGATCGCCAATTGCCCCCAAAGCGCCTTCGGGTTGCCGGGCGTGAGACGCAGCGATTCCTTGCTGGCCGCTTCCGCAACGTCCCACCGCCGCGCATGAAGCGCGAAGATCATCAGGTTATTCCACCCGCCCGAGTTCCCGGGTTCCTTCGGAAGATAATACTTCTGATAAACGACAATGGCTTCATCCGGGCGTCCCAGCATGTCCTTGATGATGCCGAGGTGATAATAGGGCAGCGAATCATTGGGATTCCACTCGATGGATTGTATGAGCGCGCGCTCGGCCTGGTTTAGGCGGCCAAAAACCTGATAGTTGAGCATGGCAAAATCCAGCCATCCGATATCGGGCGTCACCGATGTATGCTCGATCAAGCTTCCAATCCAGTCAATCGGGAGGCTTCGCGGATGCTGCAGGCAGATTTGCGCGACGTTTTCGAGCGGAGGATACGCCGAGTATGTGTTATGCGACCAGGGATTCGTGACGCCCAGCCATGCGATGGGGCAGCCGATGAATCCCGCCGTCCATGCCAGGCGGCGCCAGCGCGCGCGGGAATAAAACTGCCGGAGTCCGGGATGCGCCAGGACGCAAAACAATGGCGCGACGCACGGCAGAACGTGGCGGATGACATAAGAACCACCGCTCAGGTCGTAGGCGAATTTCATCGTAACGGCGATAGAGACAAGCAGGAAGAGCAGGCAGGCCATTGGCATTCGCCAATCGGGCGCACGCCGGCGATAGAGCCAGAAGGCGCCGGCGGCGGCGAGCGCCAGCAGAGGCGTCATCCAGAAAACGCCCTTGTGGCCGACGGTGGCATGCCAAAGGCGGCGCGTGTAGGAGGCTTTGTAAAAGTTGGATTTCCCCTGCGCTTCCTGTTCGCGCGCCTTGTCCCAGATGGAGCCTTCGTAGATGATGAATTTTTCCGTATTCATGATGGATGGCAGCGGCGTACCCATCATACGATAGTCGAGCGCGGCGAAGAGCGCCAACAGCGGCGCAGCGCCGGCGGCCAGCGCCAGGAGGCGGAAGAGCCATTTCCGCGCTGAGGGTGAGCGATGGGAGATTTGAGATTTGAAATCTGATATCTCAGATTCGGGATTCGTCAATCGAAAATCATAAATCGCTTTCGCGGCTTTCCACAGCCATACTGCCGCTACTGCTGCTCCGAAAATGATGGCTGGCGGAATATCACAAGCGATGCTGGCCGAAATCCAGAACCCGGCTCTGAGCGCCGCCCCCTGAACTCGGAACTCTGAACTCGGAACTCTGAACTCGGAACTCTGAACCTGGAA
>JAPLSP010000574.1 GCA_026398575.1 Candidatus Sumerlaeota bacterium
CGGGCGACGTCGAAAAAGCGTTCTTCGTTTTCGCCGCCACGGATTCACCCGCTGTCAATACGCGCGTCTGTCAGGCATGCGACGTGGCCGGGGTTCTGGTCAACCGCGTCGAATCGCCCGAGGCCAGCGACTTCATTGTTCCTGTGACGCTGCGGCGCGGCGGATTCACTCTTTCGATTGCCACCGCTGGCGCCTCTCCGCATCTGGGCCAGGTTATCCGCGAACGCCTGGCGCGCGAGTTTGGACCGGAATACGAAACCTATATTGACGTGCTGGAGAAAGCGCGCCTTGAGATTATTCAAGCGGTTGCCGATTCTGAATCGCGCCGCCGCATCCTGCGCGCCCTGGCTGAAGACGCCGAGCTCCTCGAGATCGTTCGGCGCGATGGCAAAGAGGCGGCGCTAGCGCGCGCCCGGGCCTTCTATAAGGCATGACCCGGCGGCGCCGATACCATTCAGCTAAAATTATTAGAGAGGCGGGCGGCGTTCAATTGCCGAGCAAACGCGCCTAAGTACAGGCAGAATCATTGAGGGCAGAATCATTATGATTCTGCCCTCAATGATTCTGCCTGCAATTGGACATGCATGATTGACACTTAACTTTCAGAAGGCGTCTGCTCGTTCGGTTTCGGCGCGCGCCGGCGGAAGGACGAATGGCGCGAACGTCCACCACGGGGACGTTTGCCGGTTCGCGGCGGCCGTTGTCCGGAAGCCGGAGGAGCGGGCGCCCCGGCAGCATCGCCCTGCGAAGGCGCCGATCCGGCGGGCGCTGCGAAATCGCTCTGTGAAGGCGCTGATCCTGCGGACCGCGCGACATTCCTCTGCGAAGGCGCCGATCCTGCGGGCACTGCGACATCGCTTTGCGCCGTCGCCGGCGGTTTGCTCTCCGAAGGCTGAGGCGCTTGCGGCTCTTTCATCGGAGCTGCAGATCGCGATGTAATAAACGCGGTCTCTTGCGGCTCGCGAGGCGACGGAATTGCCTGCTGCGTGGATTGCTGCCTCACATCCCGCCGGACTGGTTTTTCAAAATCTGAAATCGGCGCCGTGGTACCCTGTCCTGCAGTTTGCGCAGAACCGGCTGGCCCTGGCTGGACGTTCTGGCCTTGAGCCTGGCCCTGGCCGTGTCCGTGTCTGCCTCGTCCACCGCGCCTTCTGCCGCCGCGCCGGCGGCGACGAGAGGGGCCTTGATTCTTTTCTTGAGCGCTGGGTGGGATTGGCAGGGTGGACGATGTGGACGGAGTGGACAAGGTGGAGGGAGTGGGCGGGGCGAAGAGATCGGGGGTAGCGGATGGCGCAGCAGCCGGGGGTTGCTGTCCCTGTCCTTCAATCGGTTCTGGCACAACATGCCCTTCGGCTCCGGCGGCCAAAGTCCTGGTCTCATCCTGCCGATCCACTTGCGCGGCGGCTTCTTTCCGAATCTCGAAGGCTTCCTGTTCGCGCGCTGTCTGCTCATGCGGATGAGAGCCTGCGGCGGCGTCCTTTTCCGGGCGTCTGCCTCTTCTTCCGCTCATTCGCGCTTTCGCCGCGCGCGCCTGCGCTTCATGTTTGGCTTTTTCGATGCTCCTGCGGTCCTCCGGATGCTTCCGTTCCTCCGCGTGCTTCCCATCCTCCGCGTGCTTTCCTTCCTCCGCGCGCTTTTTTTCCTCTGGACGCTTTCTTTCCTCCGTGTGCTTCCCTTCCTCTGCGCGCTTTTTTTCTTCCGCCCGTTTTTGTTCTTCAGCCCGCCTGCGTTCCGCATACTTCGCGCGTTTTTCCTTCCACTTGGAGCGCTTCTGCTCTGCCGGCTTCAAAGGCGCTTCCTGCATTTCGGAGCGCTCATCCTTCTCGAATCTCTCAGCATGGCGTTCTTCGGTCTCCTCACGCCCGACCGGCGGCTCCGTTTCTTCTTCATCGCCCCTCTGGACGTCATCCGCGATCAATTCCTGCTCTTCGGTTGTTCGTTTCATGCGCCGCGCCTGCTCGACGCGTTCTTCCGTTTTGTCGCGCTCCTTCGGGATGGAGGGTTTGCGTTTGCGGGCGCCGGGTTTTTCGATTTCGGTAATGTGGAAATCTTCGAAGCCAAGTTTTTCGTCCGGCTTCAGGTTGATTTTGATGCGATAGACGTTTTCGAGGCGTTCGAGCGACTCATAAATGTCTTTTTCGCGATGGATATAGGCATAGAGATTGGGATGGCAGGCCATCTCCAGATTCGGCCGCGGCGCCTCTTCGAGATGCGAGCGGATGTCGTCCTTCAGCAGGCGCCAAACCTCGGAGTCGTTGAGGATCAGGCCTTCGCCCCTGCAGCACGGGCATTCGTGGAAAAGCTGCTTTCGCAGGCTGCGCCGCACGCGCTGGCGCGTCATTTCCACGAGGCCGAACTCGCTGATGGCGGTCAGCGAGATGCGCGCGCGGTCTCCGCGCAGGCTGGCCTGGAATTCGCCTTTGATGGAACGGCGGTTTTCCTCCTTGTCCATGTCTATGAAGTCAACGACGATGAGGCCGCCGATGTCGCGCAGCCGGATTTGGCGCGCGACGGCGTGGGACGCCTCGATGTTCGTCTTGAAGATCATCTTGTCCTGATCGCTCTTGCCGCTGTACTTGCCGGAGTTGACGTCAACAGCGGTCATGGCTTCCATTTCGTCGAAGATCAGGTAGCCGCCGCTCTTGAGCCAGACCTTGCGGCGCAGCGCCTGACGGATTTGCTTCTCGGCCCCGAAATGCTCGAAGATCGGAATCAGGCGATCTTTGTATGGCATGACGCGCTCGGCCAGTTCCGGGATCATCGCCTTCATGTGCTTCTTCAAGTCATTGCGCTCGGACGTGGAGTCCACCCAGATCTCGTCAATATCGGTGGAAAAGATATCGCGCGTCAGGCGATACAGGATGTCTTGATCGTTGTGCACCAGCGCGGGCGCCTTGGTTTTTTCCTGCTTGCGTTGAATGGCGCGCCATTCTTTTTCCAGATAATCCACGTCCTTGGTGATCTCATCGGCGCTGCGTCCTTCGCCGGCGGTGCGGACGATGAAGGAATGCGAGCGATGCTTGCTTTGAATGCCGTGGAGGATTTTTTTCAGACGGTCGCGCTCGCGCGAATCGGCGATTTTTTTGGAAATGCCACCGGATTGACCTTCATAAGGCAACAGCACCAGATAGCGTCCCGGCAGCGAAAGCGAGGAGCAGACGCGCGGTCCTTTGCCGCCAAAAGGCTCCTTGATAACCTGGACCAGCAATTCGTCGCCAGGGAAAAGCGCCTCTTCGATCGAATGTGGCAAAGCGTTTTCGCGCCGCTTCGGGCGCTTGCGGCCTTGACGCCCAGAGGCGGCCGGAGCTTCTTCAGCCGGCGCAGTACCGCTCCGGCCTTTTTTATCCTGCCGGTCCGGACGGCTCGCCAGGCGAGGCAATGAGGCGAAGAGAAGATCGCTGAAATGGAGAAAGGCGTTTTTTCCGAAACCGATATCCACAAAGGCGGCCTGAAGCGAAGGCACGACGCCCTCGACGCGGCCTTTATAGATATTGCCCACCAGGTTTTGCTCGTCCTCGCGCTCGATGAACAGCTCCACTAATTGGCCGTTTTCCAGGGAGGCGACGCGAGTATCTTTTTCGCCGACATTGATCAGCACCTGCTTCAGCGTGGCTACGGGAGCAGGGGCAGGAGGCATGGCTTTCTTTGAAGACAAAGGCGATCCTTTGGAAGGTATGAATCTCTCTAAAAAAAAGATTATTTCGCCCTTGACGCGGCGCATCAAGGGCATTTTTGCATATCCGGGCAGACGGAGGCGCTTTTCAGGCTACTTCCTGGAGTAGTAATTCAGCGCCGCCAGGGTGTCAGGATGCAGGCGCCGGCCTTTGGCACGGACGTGATTGATCTTCATTTCGAGGCATTGCCGCACGGCTTCGCGCAAATCCTGGCGCGCCACGGCGCGCAATTGTTCGACTTCGGCATAATCGCGCGCCGGCTCGATGCAGTCCGCGACGTAAATGATTTCACCCAGGCGATCCATGGCCGGTTTTCCGGTGGCATGGTAAATGATGGCCTGCTCGATTTCCGGATCATCCAGAGGAAAGCCGTAACACCGCCGCGCCGCCTCCGCCGACATCCAAGTATGCCATAGAGGAGGATAATCGCCGGCGTCCGGAGGAACGGGAACGCCCCATTCTTCTATCTTGCCCCATTGCTCTTTGCGAGAAAAGCAGCGCGCGCAATCATGCAACAGGCCGGCCAACAAGGCGTTATTGGCCGATGCGCCGAAACGCAACGCTAAAGTGATGGCAGTCTGGGCCGTGCCCAGGGTATGGTAAAAGCGATTGCGATCCAGGCGGCGCTCCAGCCGCTCAATCAGGCGATCTATATCGAAAGGCGTCACTGGGATTTTCTGACCATGAGGAATAGGATTCCGCCTTTGCTCCGAATGATGCCGCCGGCGTGCAAACGGCAATTGCCTGCGATTGGCGCCGGCGGCAAGATAAAGCGGCGCCAGCATTTGGAGTGCGGTTGCTTGCTGCCGCTTTAGCTACGCCAATCCTATAGATTATCGAAGCTAAAGCGGCAGCAAGCAACCGCACTCCAAATGCTGGCGCCGCTTCCGACTGCATTGTTTTCATCCCTTGGGCAAAAGTACGTGATCGTAATTCTGAGTCAGAGCACTAAGCGATATTGATTGCAGTTCGCTGCCCGGGTTTATGCGCGAAATCATCCTCAAAAGTCAACCCTCTTGGACGGCGGCCGGACAGTATTTTGTGCGAAAAATCTTTTACATCATAGCTCTCTCATGGATTTGAACTAGAATCGCGACTACCTGTTCGCACTATAATGCGCCTTCCAATGCTTGGCAACGAAAGGACATGTGCCGTGCTCGATAAATCCAAAGTATTTCTCCCGTTGCTGTTCTGCGTATCCGCGGCTGCTCTCATGGCGGCGGAGATTCATGTCAGCCCTACCGGGGCCGACCCGAATCCGGGAACCAAAGAGCAACCACTGCAGACGTTTGCGGCGGCGCAAAAAGCCGCGCGCGCGATCAAGAAAAAATCCGCCAATGAATCCGTGACGGTTCTCTTTCATGCGGGGACCTATTATCTACCGGAGACGATTGTCTTTACTCCCGAAGATTCCGGAACGGACAAGGCGCCGGTCATTTATGCTGCGGCGCCGGGCGAACAGGCCGTCATCAGCGGCGGCATGAAGGTGGACCTGAAATGGGATACCCATCGCGACGGGATCATGAAAGCGCAGGTCCCCGCCGGCTTCTCGTCCGATCAACTCTTCGTCAACGGCGAACGCCAGCACATGGCGCGCTATCCGAACTACGATCCGAATCAGCGCATCTTCAACGGCTACTCGAAAGACGCTTTTTCGCCCGAACGCTCCAAGCGATGGAGCGATCCCAAAGGCGGTTACATCCACGCCATGCACGTCGCGATGTGGGGAGGCTATCATTATCTGATCACCGGCAAAAAAGAAGACGGCAGCGTAACCTATGAAGGCGGCTGGCAGAACAACCGGCAGATGGGCATGCACAAGGAATACCGCTTCGTGGAGAATATCTTCGAGGAGCTCGACGCGCCGGGCGAATGGTTCCACGACGCCAAGAGTAACACGCTTTATTATTATCCGCCCAAGGACGTTGACCTCGCCAAAGCCGTCATTGAAGCGGTGCGGCTGCGGCATTTGATCGAGTTCAAGGGGAGCGAACAGCAGCCGGTCAAATTCCTCGCGCTCAAGGGCCTGATCTTCCGCCACGCTGCGCGTACGTTCATGGACAACAAGGAGCCCTTGCTGCGCAGCGACTGGACGACGTATCGCGGAGGCGCGGTCTTCATCACCGGCTGCGAAGATTGTGCGCTCGAGGATTGCTTTCTCGATCAGCTGGGCGGCAACGCCGTTTTTGTGAACATGTATAACCGACGCGTCGCCGTGCGCGGCTGCCATATCGCCAAGGCGGGCGCCAACGGAGTGGCGTTCGTCGGCGATCCCAAGGCCGTGCGCCTTCCGCTCTTTGAATACAACAAACGCCAGAGCTATAGCGCGATTGACAAAGCGCCGGGGCCGCAGACGAACAACTACCCATCCGACTGCGTCGTGGACGACTGTCTGATTTATCTCTCAGGCCGCGTCGAAAAGCAGACCGCGCCCGTTCAGATTTCCATGTCGCAGAGCGTCACCGTGCGGCGTTGTTCGATCTATGATGTTCCGCGCGCCGGCGTCAATATCGGCGATGGCTGCTGGGGCGGCCATGTGATTGAGAATTGCGATATTTTCGACACGGTGAAGGAAACCGGCGATCACGGTTCGTTCAACTCCTGGGGGCGCGACCGCTATTGGGGCCTGAAGGAGATTGACCTCAATTCCATAACGCTCAATGAAGAGACGCGCGGCCTGCCCATGCTCGACGCCGCCAAGCCGGTCATTCTGCGCAACAACCGCTGGCGCTGCGATCATGGATGGGACATTGATCTCGATGACGGCTCGACGAATTATCAAATCTATAACAACCTTTGTCTCAACGGCGGACTGAAGAATCGCGAGGGCTTCTATCGCACGGTTGAAAACAACATCATCGTCAACAACTCCTTCCACCCGCACGTCTGGTATCAGCACAGCGGCGACGTGTTCGCGCGGAACATCGTGACGACCGCCTACCGGCCGATCGGCATGCCGCAGGTGTGGGGCAAGGAGGTGGATTACAACCTGCTGCCCGACGAGGACTCGCTGCGCCACTCGCAAGCCATGAAGATGGACCTGCACAGCCTGGCGGGCGATCCGCTGTTCGTGGACCCGGCGCACGGCGATTACCGAGTGAAGGAAGGTTCGCCAGCTATAAAACTCGGGTTCAAAAATTTTTCAATGGATCAATTCGGTGTGACGTCGCCCCGCCTGAAAGCCCTCGCACGCATCCCCACCTTTCCTGAAATTGAGC
>JAPLSP010000311.1 GCA_026398575.1 Candidatus Sumerlaeota bacterium
GAGTGGTGACCAGACGATCGTACGGTTTCCGCACCTTTGATGCGATGGAAATAGCCTTGTATCACACGTTAGGCCGGCTTCCAGAGCCGGAATCTACCCACAATTTCTGCTGACGAAACTTTTGTTTATTGGCTTCCCAGATGACACATGGACACCCACTGGTGCCGCTCAATTCATTCGTGCGTTTTTGACGGTGGCTCTGGTCGGATGCGGTTCCATGGCATTAGCGGCTGGGCCATGCATGTCCTTGGAAAACTCCGAAGTTAGATCGCATACCGGAAATGGTTCGATCATCAACCCGATGTCGGGTGTTCTTGGGGTGTGGGCAGGAATGGGGTTCATTGCGTGCGTAGCACACGTCATTCGGTGGATGTACTTGCTCTTGTTTGATTAATGTTTTGCGATTCTCACCAATTTGGAAACAATGATAAGCGACATCCATCGCTTGGTGCGTCCCGGAGCTGTGGCTCATGGAGCGCAACGCAAACAGCCACAATCCAATTTGGCCCAGTTGTCCAATGGACAGCGGATCACCTCAAAAAGGACGATCTTGGACAGATTCAAGCCGTATGAAGAGACTTTCACGTGCGGTTCCTAGTTGGGCGCGAGCGGGCACCGATCGCGCCTATCCGGCAAGGCAAATTCTCATCACTTTTTGCGGCTTGCACACGATTCCAATGGCGGGCATTATGCGGATGCAACTGTGTTCACTCCAAAAACAATAGCGAACCAAAGCGGCGTGCCGGAAGACCAGCACACAACGCAGCGATATGGGGCATTACTCCAGATTTGTTCCCCCATTACGGCGTCCGACTTCGCACCACGAGACAAGATTAAGTCGATTCTCCAAACTTCGTACGAATACCTCAAAGCAGAATCAATTATCGCGTATGGGTACAATCGGCGCACGAACCACTTGGAGATCGTCACAATGCCGGGCGTCAAACAGCGCGAATTCATGCGAGGACCGACCGACCGACTCCTTTTTCAATGGGACACACCTTCAAAGGAACACCAGAATAGCGGCGTGTGGCTTGAAAATAGGAGTGCCTACAAGAAATACCTGGACGATCTGAAAGAGGAATTCTTACGTCAAACGACGAGAAAGCCTCTGCCCGAGCAGGGGATGTTTAGCGACCGTGAAAAGCCCGAGGCGACGGCGAAACTTTGCCTATGGAAGGGGCTTGATCAGACTAACGACGGCGTCGGGCAGATATTTTTTAACTTCAGTAAAGATAATCCGGAAAGAGACATATTCACCGATTCGCTAAAGGAGATTATTCGCGACGTTTGTGTCCTCGTCCGGGAGTTGCTAATTGATGACATTTACCACGAAGATCCCGATGCATCGCGAGCAAAAAAGGACGCTCCTGATCGCCTACTCCACGAAGTTAGCCAATTGTTTGCTACCCGACAAGAGACCGATCCTGGTCCTTTGCACCATTTAGAGAGCCACGTCGCGAGTGCTATTTGTGACATGGTGAGGACCGTCACAGAAAACATCAGCGGCCAGGTTGATTTGGTTTTACTCGACGAACGATCTTTGGCCAAAATCTATGGGCTGGACTCCCAAGGCAAGAAACCTGACCTGCGGATCATTGAGAGCGGTTCGGTTACAGGACAATGTATCGCGGATCGGAAGTACGTTTTGGTGAACGATACGGCTAAATCGTCGGTAAAGGTGAAGGAAGATCTCGATAGGTTCCAGGAGTTTAATCAGATTTCATGCAAGTCATTTCTAATGGTCCCCATTGCGCATGAAGGTGAAGTGCGGGCGGTCGTTCGGCTGACCAATCCGTGGGGTGGTTTCTTTCTGGACGCTCATGCGAAAGTGATGCAGAAGATTGAACTTGTGATCTTGCAGTGCTTGCTCCGAGTCGTCGAGCATGGCCAGCGACAGCGTATGTCTTCGGCTCTAGAGTTTTATACCGCAAGTCAGTCTCTTCCTGGCGAAAGGTTTTGGTCTCTCCTAACTCGACTGCCGAAAGCCTTCGGGGCGACTTGGGGTACGTATTGGCCGCGTGTCCGAGTTCAGGATGGGGAGTTCCAAGCACCGGAAGGAGTCAAATTCACTCCCGAAAGCGTGACTGCTCCTAGCGATGAATGTGATATCCGCACTGGCTCCTTCGAACCCGGATGTGTTGTCGGATTAAGCCATCTTCTTTACGATCTGAATTCCCGTGAAAGTGTCTTCCTTTGCCTGCACGTCTTGCAGAACGGAGCCAAGGCAAAGTATTTACTTCGCTTCTACTCACATGGTACGTTGACACCCATTACGCACGCCGCACCCACTGCGGAGCGCGTACTTACTGACAAGTTTCACCTCTCGGAGTTTACGGAAACGCAAAATCTTCCTTGGTGCTCTGGACTGTACGCCCTCAATCCTAACACCAGTAAGTCCATCCACACACGTGTTGCTTTCGTTGTACGAGAAAAGCAAGCGATTAAGGGTATCGTTTGGCTCAAGTTTGATGATATCCACAACCTTGATTGGTGGGAAAGAAGCTATATCGATGGATTGTCT
>JAPLSP010000223.1 GCA_026398575.1 Candidatus Sumerlaeota bacterium
CTCGTCGCGATCGGCTTTGTATTGTTTCTCATCGCGGCCGGCCAGATTTATTGGGCGAAGTTCCGGCGCTCCGGGCTCGTGACGCAAGGATTCTATCGCTTTGTGCGGCATCCGCAGTATATCGCGCTAACCCTGTTTGGCGTTGGCATCCTGCTGACGTGGGGCAGGGCCATCACATTCCTGGCTTTCTTCCTGATGATGTTCCTTTACTACTACCTTGCAAAAAGCGAGGAGCGAAACTGCATCCGTCTTTTCGGCGACGCATACGAGCGCTATCGCAAACGAACCTCATTCATCATTCCGGGCGACCGGCTGCTTCGTCCGCTTTCCGAAAAAATGCCAAGGCTCCATCTCCCGGCGCCCGTTCGCGTGTCAGCGGCGTTCATTGTTTCATTGGCGATCTGCCTGGCGGCAATGTGGCTGATCAACGCGGTAAAGGTTGCGCTGCGAACAACGCCCTATCTGATGGCTGACATATCGTTTGGCTCAACCGGCGAAGCCATCACGTCCCAAACCTTCAAGAGCGGGCATGCCGGCGTCGTGCCGTTTGTGGAAGCCGACCGCCTGGCTGTTGCGCGCGGCCCTTATCGCAACGCCGCCGCGGCCGGATTCGCCGAACGCGCGCTGGCGCGGTTGCGTCAATCGAAGGCCTTAACAAACTTCCTGGCGTTCCTCAACGAGCCAGGCGGAGACGTTGCCATCGTCTTCTGCGGTCCCTTTGAACAACCCGAAACACCAGGACAGCCCGGCGCGCGCGCCGGCGAGCGCGGGCCGCTGCCTGACCCCGCGGGACCGGACCGCGTCAGACTGGTCATCATGCGCTGCGCCCTCGCGCCGGGCGCGAGCATTGCGGACGCGCTCGCCGACAAATCGAAGCGCCAGATTCGCGGCGGCTGCATCGCGCCCGTAAATCTTGCCACACGCGAAGGAGAAGACATCGTTGAGGGAGAAGCTAAAACAGCGGGTCCAAAATTCCCAGGCGAACAGCGCTGGGACTTTTTCCTTCAGCAGTTTGCAGCCCAGCCGTCGCCGGCGCCTGCCTCTTCATCGCAATCCATTCAGTCAGGCGGCGCCCATAGCGCCCAGCTCCTCGTCGTTCAGGCGCCCATACTGCGAACGCGGCTCGATCAGGAATTCGCCGCCGACGTCCTCGACCGCTTGAAGGATTCACCGAAGTTCCGGGAACGCCTGCGGATGAGCGGTACCGGCGGAAATACGGTGGCCGTGGCATTTCCGAGGCCAGGTCTAAACTGGTATCGGGAACACCACGGCCAGCCGCAGGTGAGCGTTTTCGTGATGATTGCACGGCGAAAGGCAGACGCGCCGATCAGCGATCTTTTCCGGCCTGGCGGTCGCGCCTTGTGCGGCGCATTCACCGCAGAGATGGATTTCAAGATAGAGCCGCCAGAGGATTGCATCGGCGAAATTTCGGTGATCGGCCCCCGCCGCGACCTTGAAGAGCGCTGGCACTTCTTCCTCAGCGGACTCGGCGGCATGAGTATCCTCGCGCATGATCATTGAATCGGCTTATGCGTTTCCCACTATCACGAAGCTTTCCATGCCCTCAACCCTCTTGTCACGAAGTTGAGATTACAGCATTGGTTCAACCCCTCCGGGGTTGGCCGTGAAAACTGATATGCCATCCCACCGGTTGCCACCGGGGGCTATTCAAATTCATCCCCTCCGGGGATGGGGTGCGCGATAGTCAAAATTGGATATCCACTAACGCTGCTCGATCGGCAGAAAGTGGCGTTCCGTGGCGCCTTGATATATCTGCCGCGGACGGTAGATTTTCCAGCCCGGGCTTTCCTGAACTTCTTTGAAGTGCGCCACCCAGCCGGGCATGCGCCCGATGGCAAAGATCACGGTGTACATCGTGACCGGAATCCCAAGGGCGCGCAGGATGATGCCGCTATAGAAGTCCACGTTGGGATATAGTTTGCGTTCGACGAAGTAGGGATCGCTCAGCGCCACTTCTTCAAGCCTGCGGGCCAGGTCGAGCAGCGGATCGTTGATCTTGAGCGCGCCCAGCACTTCATCGCAGGATTTCTTGATAATCCGCGCGCGTGGATCGTAGTTCTTATAAACGCGGTGGCCGAAGCCCATGAGCCGGAAGCCGGAGTTCTTGTCCTTGGCGCGTTCGACGAGGCTCTTGATATCCTCGCCGCGCCGCTGAATGTCCTCAAGCATTTCAATCACGGCCTGGTTGGCGCCGCCGTGCAACGGGCCCCACAGCGCGCAGACGCCGGCGGCCGCCGATGCGAACAGGTTCGCCCCGCTGCTGGCCACCATGCGCACCGTCGAGGTCGAGCAGTTTTGCTCGTGGTCCGCGTGCAGGATGAACATCAGCCGCATCGCGTTGATCACTTCGGGCTTGAGCTCGTATTCGCGATACGGGATCGAAAACATCATGTGCAGGAAATTGGCCGTGTAGTCCATCTCGGGCTTCGGATAGATGCGCGGATGGCCGACGGATTTCTTATAGGCGAAGGCCGCGATCGTGCGCACCTTGGAAATGATGCGCGCCGCCGCGTCCATGAACAACTCGGCGGATTCGGGATTGCCCGGCCGCAGGTTGATCTGCAGCACGTCCGGATTGAAGCACAGCGTCGCGTTGATCATCGCCGACAGGATGGCCATCGGGTGCGAAGTGACCGGGAAGCCGTCATAGTGATAGCGCATGTCCTCGTGCAGCATTTCGTGCTTGGTCAGGAGGCCGGACCACTTGGACAGTTGCTGGCGATCGGGCAGTTCTCCATAGATCAGCAGATAGGACGTTTCCGCGAAGGAGGCTTTGGCCGCCAAGTCCTCGATCGGATAGCCGCGATAGCGCAGGATGCCTTTTTCGCCGTCTATGAAGGTGATGTTGCTCTGGCACGAGCCGGTGTTCACGAAGCCGTCGTCATACGTTACGCAGCCGGTCTCTTTGCGCAACGTGGCGATGTCTATTCCCCGCTCATCCTCCGTTCCCCGGATGATCGGCAGCGTCAGTTCCTTGCCGTCTATGCTCAGTTTGCAGGTTTCCGCCATGATGCGCTCCTCTGGACTCCGAAGATTTGACCGGTCCAATGATAAACGGGAATTTTTTTCATCCAAGCCGCGCCTCCGTGTCAAGGGGCTTCCGGGCGGAAGCGACTCATTTTCTTAAATAAAAACGCTTCCACTGCCCGCGGAAGCGTCACCAGCGAGCTTCATAAAAGAGGCTTACTGGACTTTGACAGAAATTTAGCGCCGCGTGGATGAGGATATTTTGGGCAGCCGCATCTCCAGCACGCCGTTCTTATAGGATGCCTCGGCCTTGTCCGCAAGGATATGGGTGGGCAGCAGAACCGCACGCTCGAAGGAACAGATTGCGGTTGAGCGCGGACGGGGGAAGCGATAATTTTCGCGCAATGGAATGGATGTCCGCCATTCAGCGACAACGATTTTGCACAAGGATCTTACAGAAGAATTTAACGTAAGGATTTTTAACCGCCATGGAAATAATGCTTACCTCCGACGAAGCGCGCGTGCTGGGGTCATTGATCGAAAAAGAAATCACCACGCCGATTTATTATCCAATGACCCTCAACGCCCTGACCAACGCCTGCAGCCAGCGGTCGAATCGCGATCCTGTGGTTTTTTACCGCGATGAACAGGTGTTGGATATTCTCGACGCGCTGCGCGAGAAAAAACTGATCACGAAAATCATCGGGGACTTCGGACGCGTCCCCAAGTTTCGGGAAGAGCTTGCGGCGGCGCTGAAATTGTCGCCCCCGGAAACGGCCGTTGTATGCGTGCTGATGCTGCGGGGACATCAAACCCTCGGCGAAATTCGGCAGCGATGCGAACGCATGCATTCGTTTGCGAATCTGTCTGAGACGGAAACGACGCTGAACCAGCTGATCGCGCGCTCGGGTGGACCGCTGGTTATGCTCCTGCCGCGCCAGCCTGGACAAAAAGAGAACCGCTACGCGCACCTGCTGTGCGGCCAGCCCGAGGCGCCTGAGGCCATTGATTCGCAGGCCAGGTCCGCCGCTGAATCGCCGATCAGCCCCGCCAGGTCCGCCAGCCCCGCCAGCCCTGCTCCCGTCGCTGTCGAGGAATCAAAAACGATTGAATCCAGCGGCCTGGAAGCGCGCCTCGCGCAACTGGAAGAAAAAGTCGCGGAACAAGAGACCGAACTGTCGGCGCTGCGCGAAGCATTCGTCGAGTTCAAGAAGCAATTTGAGTGATCCCGGGAAAGGCTTGCGTTAGTAGTTCCAACTTTAGTTGGCGCTCGTAGTTCCAACTTCAGTTGGCGTTAGTAGTTCCACCTTTAGGTGGCGCTCGTAGTTCCAACTTTAGTTGGCGCCATTAACGTCTTCAAAAAGGAGCTCTCCATGTACAACTGGCGCACGATGACTCCCGCGCAGCGTCAAGAAGCCCTTGCCAAGCGGATGAATCGCCACTATCCCTTTCATAGCCCGCCGCATCAGGAAAAAACCTTCGATCGCTATCTCATCTCCGCCGCTTGCTATGAGCATAAATCTTATATAGGGATATCCTCTGAGCGGATGGCCAGCTTTGAATCGCTCTTGCTGGAGACATTTGAAAAATGCAAAGCCCAAATCTTCGCGTGGTGCGTATTGCCAAATCACTACCATGTTTTGGCGCAGCTTGTTTCTTTGGATAATTTGACCGCTGAGATCGGCGAAATGCATGGACGTTTGTCTTTCGATTGGAACCGGGAGGATCAAGCCATTGGACGAACGACATGGTGTCATTGTTCCGATCGCGGCATGCGCTCGCAGAGGCACTTCTTGTCTTCATTGAACTATGTCCACAATAATCCCGTCCGGCATAAATATGTGAAGCATTGGCAGGATTGGCCGTTTTCGAGCGCGAAGATTTATCTGGAAAAAGTTGGGCGGGAGGAAGCGGCGAGGATATGGAGAGGGTATCCGCTGCTGAATTATGGGGATAAATGGGATGCGCCTGATATATGATTTTTGCCAGATGAATATGAAACGACAAGCGCCACCTGAAGGTGGAACTACAAGCGCCGCCTGAAGGCGGGACTACTAACAATGAATATGATGCTGGCGGATATAAGAGGGATTATTGCCGATCCTGAATTATTGCTTCAGGAAAAGTGGCTGTTTGCGCCTGCGTTGCGCGTGGGACAGCAGTGGCTGGACGCGCTAACGCTTGCCGGAGCCGCGCCCATCAATGTTCGCATCAAAACTCTCGCTGGGCTCGCCAATGAACTGGCCGCGCCGGAAATCGCCGCGCGCCGCTGGACGCCGCTGAACACCGTGGGAATGGAAATGTTGTTCGAGCAACTCTGGGATCGCATCAGCCGGCGCGAACAATCGGGATATCTTTCAAGTTTGAGACCCGGGCGCGAGCTGATCGAGGCGTTGCAGCGAACGATTCAAGCGTTGCGCCTGGCGGGAATAGCCCCGAAGCAATTGCGCGCGCCGGCGTTCGAGGTTCAGGACAAAGGCCGGCAGCTGCGGCGTCTGATGGAAGAATATCTGAAGGAGTTGCAGGAACGAAACCTGACGGACTACGCCGGCGTCCTGGAGCTGGCGACGCAGCGCCTGGCGCGCGATCCGCAAGCGCTGCCCGGCGGCGTGATCGCGCTGGCGCCGGAAGACCTTGACTGTGCGCCGCTTGAACGGCGCCTGCTCGAAGCCCTCGGCGGCGCGCTCGGCCCGGACGGAATGAGGCGCCTGCGCGTGGATCGCCCCTGTTCCTCGATTCCGGACGACGAACCGCCCTCGGACGCTTTGTTGCTGAGGTGGACGCCCAAGCCGCAGGAAGCGCCGGCGCCGCGCGCCGATGGCGCGGCTTCGATCATCCAGGCGCAAGGCGAGATCAATGAAGTCCGCTCGGCGCTGCGACGCTGCCTCTCGGGAGCGATTCCCCTCGACGACGTCGAATTGCTCTACACGGACGAGGCGACCTACCTGCCTTTGATCTATGAGACGATGGAGCGATTCGCTTTCGAGTCGAATCCCGAAGATAAAGGATTGCCGGCGACGTTTGCGCAAGGCATTCCCGCGCGCTACTCGCGCCCCGGACGCGCGCTCACGGCATGGATGCAGTGGATCGCGCAAGGCTATCCGCAGGCCGGCGCCGTCCGCATGATCCGCGAAGGGCTGCTCGATATTGCCGATGCGACAAAAGCGGGCCTGACTTTCCACGAATTGGCCACTTCGCTGCGCTCTCTTGGGATCGGTTTGGGAAGGGAGCGATACATTAAGAAAATCGAGGAACGTATTTCCTCAGAGTCTCCCTCGCGCAGCCTGGAGTGCTTTAAGGTTCTCAAAAGCTTTTTCCAGTCGCTGCTGGAGGCGACACCGGCCAAAGGCGCGCAATCGCCGGCGCGCGATCTGCTGGAATCGGCGCGCGCGTTTCTGAATGGATTCGCGCGCGGCGCGAATGAATACGACAACTACGCGCGCCAGCGGCTGGTGCAGGCCGTGGACCCCTTGCTGCTCGACGCCGAACGGCAGCGCTTATCGAAGGAATTGGAAACCTCACAGAGCGCGCTTGAGCATAAGCATGAGCTCCTCATGCGTCTGCTGGCGCGCCTGCGGGGAAAGGTTTTCCTCAGTTTTTCCAATCTGGACGTGCGAACCAATGAAGAGCGATTCCCCAGCTCGATTCTGGTGAACGCTTATCGAATCCTGTCGGGCAATCGCGAAGGCGGACAAAAGGAACTGCTTGAGTGGCTGGCGCCGCCGGCGGCATTCGCGCCCGCCGTGCCGGAAGCCTGCCTCTCGCAGGATGAATGGTGGCTGTGGCGTTTGTGCGAGCGGACGGCGCCGGCCGACGGAGCGCTCGAAGCCGTGGGACGCCGCTATCCTCACCTGGCCGAAGGCATGAACGCTGCGGCGCGGCGCCTCACGGACCAATTCACGGCTTATGACGGACGCGTCCCCGAAGCGGGCCGTGCCAATAACCCGCTCGAACTGGAAGGCCCTTCCGTCTCCAGCAGCCGCCTTGAGAAAACGGGACAATGTCCGCTGGCATATTTTTTCAGATACATCCTCGAACTGCCGGCGCCGCCGGAAGAGGAATTGGACCGCTGGCAATGGCTTGATCCGCCGCAGGCAGGCGAGTTGATGCACGAGGTTCTATGCGCGTTCATGCGTGAGCGGATGGATGCAGATGAGCTTCCGGTCTCGGCGGAGAGCGATGCGCCGCGGCTGAAGCGGTTGCTGGACGAAAGCCTGGATCGGATGCGCGAGATGGCGCCGCCTCCCACCAAGATCGCGTATCTTCGTCGCGAGCAGGATTTGGCGCGCATGACGCGAGTCTTCCTCGCGGAGGAGGAGCGCTACGAGCGCGAAACCGGCGCGCGGCCCGTCTATCTGGAAGCGAGCATCGGCATCAAGCCGCAGGCTCAAACGACGCCCCTCGATTGCGTGCAACCAATGCAGCTCGATCTGCCGGAGCGGGCTTCGATCCTGGTCAAGGGGCGCATTGACCGCATTGATCGCGCCGGCGGAAACGGTAGGGGGAACGCAGGCGCGGAAGCGGAGGAATTCGAGATTTGGGATTATAAGAGCGGCAGTTCCTTTCGCTTTCGCAAAGAGCCGCCATTTGCGCGCGGACGCATCATCCAGAACGCGCTCTATATCGCAATGGGGCAGGAGCGGTTGAGGCAGGCGCCCTCGCCGCGCGCGCGCGTCGCGAAGTTTGGTTATTTCTTCCTGGGCGCCCGCGAAAGCGGCGAGCGCCTGGCATGGGCGCCGGAGGAATTGGAGGAAGGCGCGAGCATAATATTGAGTCTATGCCAAATCGCCGGCGCCGGAACGTTCCTGGCCACGAATGACATGGATGATTGCAAGTATTGTGAATTTCAGCCCATCTGCGGCGACCTGGCAGCGGTGACGGCGGCAAGCCAGAGGAAGATGGAAAATGAATCCAATGCGGGGCTGGAAGTATATCGGCAATTAAGGCTTGGGGGCTAGAATATTCATGGCGCTATATAGAACACGGATGACGCGGATGGCACGGATACGTACGGATTTTTAAAATCCGTGCGTATCCGCCATATCCGTCGCATCCGTGTTCTATTCGCAAATTTACTCAAACTCAAAGGAGAAGAACCATGCTTCATGAACAGATTACAGAAAAAATCATTAAAGTTTTTTACAAAGTCTATAACACTCTGGGATACGGATTCCTGGAGAAGGTGTATGAGAATGCGATGATGATCGAACTTCATAAGATGGGTTTCAGTGTTCGCCAACAACAAAATATCCGCGTGTATTATGAAGGGCGGGAAGTGGGGGATTACTATGCCGATATTGTTGTTGATAATCTGATAATCTTGGAACTGAAAGCGGCCGATGCTCTCGCGCCTGAAAATGCCGCGCAGCTGCAAAACTACTTGCGAGCCACCGATATAGAAGTGGGATTGTTGTTCAATTTCGGAGAAAAGCCTCAGTTCGAACGCGTCATTTTCACGAATGATAGAAAGAACAGAAAGGGAAAATGAAAGAAGAAATAGAAAGAAAAAATCAATCCAATATAGAACACGGATGACGCGGATGTCACGGATTCGCGCGGATTTTAAAAATCCGTGTAAATCCGCCCGATCCGTCGCATCCGTGTTCTATACGAAAAACAAAACCATGAATCCACATTTCGCCACCCAAATCCCACCCCCAATCCCCCTCCCCGACGCCGAGGAACGCCGCGCGATCCGCGAGGAGTTGGGCGTCACTATGCTCGTCGAAGCAGCCGCGGGCACGGGGAAGACCACCTGCATGACCGATCGCATGGCCGCGCTCTTGGCAGGCGGGCACTGCGCGAGCGTGGACCGGCTGGCGGCGGTGACGTTTACGCGCAAGGCCGCCGCCGAGTTGCGCGGGCGCTTCCAGGGTGCGCTGGAAAAAGCCGCAGCCGATGTGCAAGGCGCCGCGCGCGAGCGCCTGACTGAAGCGTTGGAGCACGTCGAAAGCTGCTTCATCGGCACGATCCATTCCTTCTGCGCCCGGCTCCTGCGCGAGCGCCCCGTCGAGGCGGGCGTGGGCGTGGAGTTTCTCGAAGCCGACGAGGAAGACGATCAGCAAATGCGCCTCGACGCCTGGGAGCAAACCATCGCGGAATTGTACGCCGGGGGCGGCGCCGCGCTCGAAGCCTTCAACGAGCGCCGCCTCGATCCGGCGCTCCTGCGCGAAGCCTTTCTCCGATACTGCGAATATACGGACGTGGAGGAATGGCCCGCGCCCGCCGTGGCCGCGCCGCCGCTGGATGAAGCGCTCACCGCGCTGCAGGAATACGCCGCCCATATACAGCAGATGGAGCCGCGCCTGCCCAAAGACGCCGGAAACGACAATCTGATCCCGCGATACCGGGAAATTCCGCGCCGCATCGCGCAAGCCAATCTGGCGGCGCCTGCCGACGTGGCGGAAATCATGGAGCGCTTCGACACGAGCGCCAAAGTCATTCAGCGCGCCTGGGGCGCCGGCGCCGAAGGGAAAGAGCAGGCCAAAGCCGAACAAGCGCGTTGGGACGATTTTCGCGCGCGCATCGCCGGACCTTTCCTGGAGCGCTGGCGCGAATTCCGCTATGAAACAATCATGAGTTTGTTCCAGCGCGGACGCAAAATCTATGGCGACATGCGCGAGCACGCCGGCATGCTCAACTATCAGGACCTGCTGACGCGCGCCACTGCGCTGCTCAAAGACAAGCCGCATGTGCGCGAGTATTTCCGCAAGCGCTATACGCATCTGCTGGTGGACGAATTTCAGGACACCGACCCCGTGCAGGCGCAGGCCATGCTCCTGCTGACGGCCGACGATCCTTCGCAGCCCGATTGGAGGCGTTGCCGCCCCGCGCCGGGATCGCTCTTCGTCGTCGGAGACCCGAAGCAATCCATCTATCGTTTCCGCCGCGCCGACATCGTCACATATAACCAGGTCAAAGACATCATCCGCGCCAGCGGAGGCAGGATCGTCCCGCTCTGGGCCAACTTCCGTTCCACAAAAGGAATCTTGGATTGGGTCAACGGCGTCTTCGGCGATCCGGAGATGTTTCCGCAGGAAGCCGATGAATACTCGCCGCGCTACGTCGCGCTGCAATCAGGCCGAGCGCCAGACGATGAGCCGGAAGCCGCGCCCGTGATTCGGCTGCAGGCGCCGGAGGATCTGAAAAATCAGGATGCAGTCGCCGAGTGGGAAGCCGGCGCCATCGCGCGGATCATCGAGGCGCAAATCCGCGAAGGCCGCCGCCCGGGCGATTTCATGATTGTGACGATGACGATGAGCCGCCTGGCCGTCTATGGGCGCATGCTGGAAGAGCGCGGCATCCCGCATGAAGTTACGGGCGGCAGCGCGCTCAACGAGGCGCCTCAAGTGGCGCTGCTGCGCGATTGCCTCAAGGCGCTGGCCGAACCGGACAATCCCGTGGCGCTGGTAGCGGTCCTGCGCGGCGTGATGTTCGGGATCAGCGATCCAGCGCTTTATCATTTCAAGCGGCAGGGAGGCGAGTTCTGCTTCCATGCCCCCATTCCCGACGGATTGCCGGCGGACGAGGCAGCTTTGTTGCGCGGCGCGTTCGAGCGATTGCGACGCCATGCCGAATGGTTGATCCGCCTGCCGCCGGCGCCCGCCATCGAACGCATCGCGGAGGACCTGGGGCTGGCGGCGCTGGCGGCGGCGGGTCCGGGCGGCACCGTGCGCTCGGGAAGCCTGGCCAAGGCCATCGAGCTCATTCGCGAACAACAGGATCGCATCTGGTCGCTGGCGGAACTGGTTCAGCGATT
>JAPLSP010000260.1 GCA_026398575.1 Candidatus Sumerlaeota bacterium
ACTTCCCGGCGCTGCTGTTTTCCTCGAGGACGTATCCAGCGTATCGGACAAATATGCCGCGCCAGTCGTCGAGGTAGGTTGTCAAAATCCGGCGGCCCAGTCCTTCGACGTCGCCACAACGATAGAGCGCCGAGGCGGCGAAGAGCTCGATCATAGCCTGTGAGAACTTGGCGGCATGGATCGTGGATGGGTCCTTGCCCGGGTCCGAATGGCCGTGCATGCCCGCGCCTTGCAGGAACTCATAAAGAGGCCGCGCCGCCTTGGGGTCGCCGATGCGGCCCAGCGCCATGAGAACAGCCCTTGTTTTATTGAATCCCGAATCCGTCCTGATCTGCGACAATTTATTCACCAACGCGGGCACAGCGCGTTTATCTTTGGGGATGCCCAGCACCCACATAACTCCATCTACTTCCGGAACCGTCAGGAATCCTTCCCAATTGTAGTCCGGTCCGGCGCCCAGAGGCTGTTGGTCGAGCCAATCGGCAAGATAGGCAACGCCGGTAGCATCGCCCAAGAGGCAGAGCGCTTTGGCTTTGGCAACCGCGGGCGCCTGCTCGAATTACTTGCGTAGCGGATTGATACTGCGCGCGCCGCCACGGGCAAGCAGGAGCAGATTGGGTTGTTGCGATGGGTCGCTGGCCGCCGCTGCCAGCTCCTGATCGGTCGGATCGGGCATGTCCACGGTGGCGCGCGCCCGGTCTTCGGGTGGAATATTTCCGATGGAGACCAGATGGTCCTGCAGCGCTCGCATATTGACTTTACGCGGCGTGACGCCATCCTTCACGCACATCGCGGCGGCGTAGCCGGCGGCGTAGCCCTCGTTGATGACGTCCGGATTCATCCGCAGCATAGCCTGGGCGTCGTGCGTGGTCGAATGGCAGCGCCCGACCATCATGATGTTTTCCAATCCAGCCGGGACGATGGCGCGCAGGGGGATATATGTGGTGACGCTCTTCTTTACGTGCTTTGTGGAAGGCATCAGGCCAGCGAACGAATAATCGCTGCTGTAGTAGCCATGAGGATCGAAGGCCGAGAGCGAGACGGCGATCACGTCGTGATAGGTGCGCCCGGCGTCAATGTCCAGTTCATTGATCACGCAGTCGCCCTTGATCCGGCGCGTCTCGCGGATTTGCCCCATGGGGATGAAATCCCACGGAAGCGTGCCAGCTTGGGCCGCCAGCGCGTGGTGAATCGTTGATCCGGCCACGTCAATCGGGTCCAGGGGAGCGACGTTCGAGTATAATTTGATGTCCTTGAACGACGCCTCTTCGAGATTAATGTCGCCTTCGTTGATATAGAAATATTGCGCGCCGGCCGCCGCGCATACGTCGCCGTCGCCCGAGGCGTCTATGACGATTTTCGCCAGCGCCGCCCCGCGCCCCATCCAGGTGGCGATCTCGACTCCGGCAACCTGATTCCCCCGCTTCACGGCGCCCATGGCAAGGGAGTTATACCAGATATCAACCTTCGCCTTTTTCAGAAGGCCGGCGTATCCGTCGGAAGACCATTCCTGATTGAATCCTCCCCGGTATCCGCGCCAGAAGCCCGTAATTCCCAGCGCCACGTTGCCGCCGATGAATCCGCCCAATTCGATCATCAATACTTTGGCCCCGGCTCTGCCGGCGGCGATGGCGGCGGAATGTCCCGCCGGACCGCTTCCCACGACGATCACGTCATACTCAGCCCAGACGGGAACGCCTATCTTCGGCTGGGAAATGGTTTCGAGCGGGGCGCGTTTGTAAGGCCGTTCGCGCTGATTCAATTCGCTGACTGCGAGGCCCGCAATCGCGGCGCCCGGAACAACGGGTGATTTTACGACAACGCCCGTAGGCGTCGTGACCGAGGACGCCAGTTTGACGGCGCATTCTCCCAGCCGCTCCCCCACCTCCGCCAGCGCGACGGGTTCCATCAGGGATTTGGCGGCGCTGCGGCTCACCGCACAAGAAGCGCCAATAACCAGCAACCGCTCGACATTGCGCGATTCGCAGACGCCCAGATTCACCGCCTCCGCCCCCGGAAACGCTGCGCCGGCGTCCGTGGCTTTGCCGATGATGGGATTGGGGACGATGAAGTGCATGCAGTATGCGTAAGCATTGCCGACTTTGCCCGTACCGCCTTTTTCCGTGGCGCCTATAGCCGCGCCGGCTTTCTCCGTGCCGGCTTCACGCAACAGCGCCTCGGCCTTATTGACCAGCGGCCACGACAGTTGCGGCATGGGGACGTCCTTGACGACCGCGTTGAGGGTTGTGGCGCCTTTGGAGAACCGCGCCCGGCTGACCGTGAGCGTAGCCGCGTTCCAAGGCGCCCGCTCGGCGCCCGCCATGTCGGCGATGGCGCCGGTATAAGTCGCATCAATCACAAGCTTGGCGACCACCGCCTGCAGACCGGCCTTGTTGGCAGTCACGACGCCGCAAAGCTTTCCCGCCCCATCCACGAGAACTCCCGCCGGCCGCGAGCAATTCAGATAAACAACGCCGGCGTTTCGCAGAAGCGTGTCGGCCGCCAGGCGATAGCGCGACGGTGTCATATCCGCGAACAGCTTGCTGCTGAATTCTTTCGACGGCGACGGCCCGCTGAGCAGGAAACGCCCCTTGGCGGTCACTTCGCTGCTGAAGAATGTATTCTCGTTGAGCAGGATAACCTTTGCGCCGAGTTGCGAGGCCTTCCACGCGGCAGCCATTCCGCCATCGCTCCCGCCGACCACCACGATGTCAACCGTGTCAATAATCGGAATGGCGCGCGCCGGCGATTCCACAAAGCGTTCCTGCGCCAAAGCCTCAGAAAGCGGCAGACCCAACATGATCATGGTTATAGCGACCCTACACTTTGCAAAAAATTGACACAGTCCGAAAAGCTGCGAAATCGAATCCACAGAACACCTCTTCCATAATGATAATTTCCTCATGGCTTATTCCCTTGATTGGCGCCCTCAGCATTGGTATTCAATATGAATGTCATGAAAATAGAGCGGCCAGCGATACCGAAGTGGGCGATAAGCAAAGGCAGGTCGAGTATGAGCAAGACTTCGGACCAAGGTAAAGAGGAAGTTGCGAAGCTGTGCCAATACTTCACGACCAACCGCCAGGCGTTTCTTGGCCCCGGCGTCAAGGAAGCCCACGTTCGCCAATCGCTCATTGATCCTTTCTTCGAGGCGCTGGGCTGGGACGTGCGCAATACAGCGAGGATCGCGCCGCAATACCGGGAAGTCGTTCCCGAAGACAGCCTTGACGTGGGAGGCCAACAGAAGGCGCCGGATTATGCTTTTCGCGTCGGCGCCCAGCCGAAGTTTTACGTCGAAGCCAAGAAGTGCGGCGTCAACATTAACATGGACCCCGTCCCGGCCTATCAACTGCGCCGGTATGGATGGAGCGCCAAAGTCGCTGTATCCATTCTGACCGACTTCGAGGAGTTGGGCGTTTACGATTGCACGATTCGGCCATCCCCAAGCGACAAAGCAAGCCGCGGTCGCATCCAGTATTTCCACTTTGAGGAATATCCCGAACGCTGGAACGAGCTGTGGAACGTGTTTTCGCGCGAAGCCGTTTGGTCCGGCGCCTTCGACCAATACGCCGCGTCCAAGCGAAAGCGCGGCACGTCCGAAGTGGACGTGGAGTTTCTGAAGGAAATCGAAGGCTGGCGCGACGCGCTGGCTCACAACATGGCGCTCCGCAATCCGGACCTTTCGTCGGATAACCTGAACGCCGCCGTTCAGCGCACGATTGACCGCATCGTTTTCCTGCGCATGGCCGAAGACCGGGGGATCGAAGCGTTTGAACAGCTTCTGAAACTGAGTGAACGGCCCGATATATACGAGCGCTTCATGCGCGACCTGTGCCGCAAGGCCGACGAGAAATACAATTCCGGGCTGTTCCATTTCCAGAAGGAAGAAGGCGTATCCGAAGCGCCCGACCGAATCACGCCGCGCCTGGCGGTTGACGACAAGGTCTTCAAGCCGATCTTGCAAAGCCTTTAGTTCGCGCACGGCTCACCTTATCATTTCGGCGTGATGCCCGTTGAAATCCTGGGAACTGTTTATGAGCGGTTCCTGGGCAAGGTGATCCGCCTCACGGCCGGACACCAGGCGAAGGTCGAAGAAAAACCCGAAGTGCGCAAGGCCGGCGGCGTGTACTATACGCCGTCGTACATCGTCGAATATATCGTCAGGAATACGGTGGGGAAACAGATTGAGGGCCAAAGCCCCGCTCAACTGGCCGGCAGCAAAAACAAACCGCCCTTTCGCATTCTGGACATGGCCTGCGGGAGCGGATCGTTCCTGCTGGGCGCATATCAATGCCTGCAGGACCACTGTCTGAGATGGTATATCGAGCATAATCCCGAAACCAACAAGAAGGCAGTATATCAAGACCCCCGCCATGGTCAATGGCGACTCACGATCGAGGAAAAGAAGCGCATCCTGACCACGCACATCTTCGGCGTGGACATTGATCCCCAGGCCGTGGAAGTAACCAAACTGTCCTTGCTGCTCAAGGCGCTCGAAGGCGAGGACAACGCCTCGCTTTCCCGGCAGCTCGAACTCTTCCGCGCCCGCGCCCTGCCCAACCTTGCCGATAACATCAAGTGCGGCAATTCCCTGATCGGACCGGATTACTTCACAGGCGGATTGATTTACGACCCGGAGGAAATGAAACGCGTCAACCCGTTTGACTGGCGGCAAGGCTTCCCCGATGCAATGGAAGCCGGAGGCTTTGATTGCATCATCGGCAATCCGCCGTATATCCGCATTCAGACCATGAAAGAATGGGCGCCGCTGGAAGTCGAAATCTACAAGGAATTATTCCATGCAGGCAGCGCCGGCAATTATGACATCTATGTCGTCTTCATCGAGCAAGGCCTGAAACTGCTGAACGCCAAGGGGAGTTTAGGATTTATCTGCCCCCATAAGTTTTTCAACTCGAAATATGGCTCGCCGCTGCGGGGCATCATCGCCAAGGGACAGCATCTTTCGCACGTTGTCCACTTCGCCGATCAGCAGATATTCGCCGGCGCCACGACCTACACCTGCATGTTGTTCTTGGAAAAAGCGGGCGCGCAGGAATGCTGGTTTCGCCTGGCGGATGAGATTGAAAAATGGAAGGCGACTCAATCCGCGCGCGATGCGTTCATCCCGGCTCGCAATATCACGGATAAGGAATGGAACTTCCAACCCGGCGACGGTGTACGCCTATTCCGGAAGCTTCAACGCATGCCGGTTAAACTGGGCGACGTGGCCAGCATCTTTGTGGGCCTGCAAACGAGCGCCGATCCTGTTTTTGTATTCAAGGACGTGCTTTCTTTGAAAGGCAGGACCGTCTCAGTGTACTCAAAGCAACTGGATGAAATCATATCCATCGAAACCGATTTGCTGAAGCCTGTAGTTCGTAGCGGAAATATTGGACGCTATTTCGCCGACGCCACAGCCGCCGTTTTGTTTCCCTACGAATTCGACAATGGGAAAGCTAAGCTCATTCCAGAGAATGTCTTGAAGAAGACTTTCCCCAAGGCATGGAGCTATCTTCTCAGAAACAAACATCTATTGGCCGAACGCGAACATGGAAAGTTCAAGACGACAGGCTGGTATCAGCTTTACCCAAAGAACCTGGACTTATGGGAACAACCGAAGATTCTCGTTCCTTATATGAGCACACGGCTGAATGCCTGTTTCGACACGGACAACAGGTATTTCGTCAATGTAACTACAGGCGGATTCGGCGTGACCATTTCTTGGCGCCATGGAGACATGCGCTACTTCACAGGGTTATTGAATAGTCGGCTGCTTAACTGGATGATGAAGAAAGTAAGCACGAAGTTCCACGGTGGTTACTTCGGGGCAAATAAGCAATTCTTAGTTCAACTTGCGATTCGGGCGGTCAATCTAAATGACTACAGAGATAAGACCGCCCACGATCGCATGGTGACGTTAGTTGATTCGATGCTAACATTGCACAAACACTTCGCCTCCGCAAAATCGGAGGCGCAGAAGGAAATAATCCAGCGCCAGATTGCCGCCACTGACGCGGAGATTGATCGCTTGGTGTATGAACTTTATGGCCTGACGGATGAAGAAATCGCAATTATAGAAGGAGATTGACGCCGCTGGCGCAAAATCTGCCCCCCTCGCAAGTTACTTTCCGATGCAATAAAGCGCATGCAGAGTGCGTAAATAAATGCGTCCGCCGAGGATGACCGGGGTGGCGAAGCCGCCGTCGGTCAGGTCGTTTTGCGCGACCTGCTCGAACTTGCTGCCTTGCTTGAAGACGGTAGTCACGCCTTTCTCGTTGACGGCGTAAATGTTTCCGCCTGCAAGAACGAGCGAAGCGCTGAAGCCGCCGTCGAGTTTCTGGTCCCAAACCTCCTGGCCCGTGGCGGCATCGAGACAGTTGACCTTGCCCTTGTCATCCACCATGTAATACAGGCCATCCGCGAGCAGCGGCGTCGGGACGTAGGGGATGCCGGTTTTCTCGTCCTTCCTCCAAACGATATGCGTCTGGGATACATCGCCTTTGCCATCGGCGCGGATTGCGAAAAGATTTTTCTGCGGATAGCCGCCCGCGGAGTAAACCAGCGTATCGCCAAAAACTATCGTCGAGGCGCTGACGTCGCTCGGACCGTCGCAAATCCAAATCAAGGCGCCGGTGGCCGGATCGTAGCTATAAACCTTCTGCGGCCCTTGAATCAGCATCTGGTCGCGTCCGGCGACGCGCGCCACCAACGGATTGGCGTAGTTGCCGCCCATGCTGATATCCGGGCGGGTGATTTTCCAGATGGTATCGCCCGAACGGCGATGAACCGCGGCAAGAAAACTCCCCTTGAGGCTCTCGCCCGAGACGATAACCAGCGATTTATATAAGATGGGCGAAGGCGCGTATCCGTGCATGGATTCATAAGCGCCCAGATTCTTTTGCCATAAGATTTTGCCCGAGAAATCCAGCGCAGTAAGCCAGACGGCGTTCTGGTTGGCAAAGGCGGCATAGACATATTCGCCGTCGCAGGCGGGCGTGGCCGAGGCCTGCGAGTTCTTGCCGTTCTGCCGGACGAAATTGCCCTGGTGGATTTTGGCTTGCCAGAGTTGCTTGCCGCCGGCGCGATCGAAACACAGAATAAACTGCGTCTGCGCCTTGTCGTCGGCGGTGGGCACGAAAATCTTTTCGCCCCAGATGCACGGCGTAGCATGGCCGCGTCCGGGGATGTCGGTTTTCCAGAGGATGTTTTCCGTGGCGCTCCAGCGCGTGGGCGGCGTCTGCTTGCCCGGCGCGATGCCGTTGAGATTGGTTCCGCGCCACCACGGCCAGTCATTATCCGAGGGTTTGGCGGCGGGGATATCGTCGAGATTGGGCGTGGTCTCAAGCGCGCCTTTGAGCGAGGCGACGATGTCGGCGGTTGGGACAGCCTTTGCAGCCATGCCGCCGCCGCCCGGACGGCCCGGACCACCCGGACCACCCGGACGGCCCGGACCGCCCGGCCCGCCCGGCCCTGGGAACGGAGGGCGAGGCGGCCCAGGCGGCTGCGCGCCTACGCCATTCGCCCACAGCGTCGCGATGATGCAAGCCGTCACCATGGCCGCGCGCCACACAGAATTTGATTTCTTGCCGCCGGCGATTTGCGCCTGGGATTTCATTTGAAGCCTGTCTCTCATTTCCATACCGCCCTTCTCTGAAAATTTTTGAATACGGCAGCGGCGCCGGGAAATTCCTTTTGCCGGCGCCGCTTTGCCTTCCTCGTCTTTAACTATGTCATAAGATCAAACGAACAACTTACCCCGCGCTTTTTTTCGCAAACCTTGCTCGGGCAGATGAGATCAAAGAACCTTTAGCGCTTTGTGGCTCTGCTCCTCCTGCTTTTCAGGAGCAGCTGCTTTGGGAAATTCTAATTCCTGCCCTTGAATAATATTTATGCAGTCTTCGCGAGCAGAAGAAGGAGAGCAAAGGGGAACCAACAGACTGCCGGAATCCGTATGCCAAATGCGATTAGCGGCGCCAGAATTTTCCTGGGGAAAATATCTAGTCATTTTTCATGCCTCCACCCTTCAAAGATACGATCATCAACAAATGATTGCTGTGATTGACCGCTCGCATCGGTCTCTGTAATCTTGCGAATATTGCCTTCACTAACAAATACGTCCGTACCACCTTTGATGGATTCAATCAATACACGCCGGAAGGAATAGCTCTGCTCATCCTGCTTGCCTAAATGCGCTTGCGGATTGAAAGGCGAAGCCAGCTCCAACTCATGGGCGATATCATCATAGATTGCTTTGATTAAGCGATATAAATCATCATCCGGTTTTTCAATAGGAAGCCCAAGGTCTTCCCTCGCCTCTTTTCTGTTGATTGTATAATCATGGCTACCGGAATCGCTACAAAGAAATGACAGAACCTTTTCGATTTTTTCCTTGTCTTTAGTTGATTTGGACATCAATTTCGATGCCAGCATCCGGATTTGGGAACGAGCGCGAAAAACTTCGCCCAACACAAGGGGATGCACTTTCTCGGCAAGGAGATTGACAACTTCATGAATATGATCATTTCCTTTTGCCTCATGACGCGCAAATTCGATAAATCCTTTAATCGCTTCGACGCTTACGGGCGCCCGAGCCATCGGAGGAGCGCCAGGCACTTGCGGATTTAAAGGCGTATTGACGCTTGGATCAATCGGACCCAACGTCGCCTGCTTCGTCATGATTATAGTATCCGCACCAAGGCATATCAGCGTTCCTCCGCTATGAGCTTTGGAGGGAATAATTATTTCCAAGGATTTACAGAATTGCCGCAGTAAATTCGGGATGCTCCATGCAGCAGATGTTGAGCCACCTCGGGTATAGAGAAAGAGCGAAATCTTGTCTGCGCCATCAATACGGTCCAGATGCTCTGCTAAAAAATCAAGAACTTCAGGATGAATTTGAGTTTCGAGTCCTCGTCTATCGCCTGTAACATACACAAGGAGCTTGGAATTCCGAGCCGTTTCAAGCTTTCGATAAAACTTCATCCTATCTCGGCGCATATTCGCACTCCTTGTCACTCCTAAGAAACACTCAAGCGTCACATCCTGTTATACTTCGGCCCGTCGCCGCCTTCGGGCGGGGTCCACTTGATGTTTTCCAACGGGTCTTTTATCTCGCAGGTCTTGCAGTGCACGCAGTTCGAGAACGAGACGTGAATGCCGGTGAAGACGCCGGCGGCGTCCTTCTGTTCCTCATAGACCTTGGCCGGACAGAAGCGCGTGCAGGGCGCGGCGAATTCATTCATGCATTTCAGGCACGCCTCATTGCTGACAATCTTACAGTGCGCCGGCTGCTCTTCGCGATGAATCGCGCCGCTCTTGAAGACGTCGGTTTCGAGGTAGAGATTCAGCTTGCCGTCCGTCTTGGATTTGTCCATCGGTTTGAAGCCGCTCTTGGGCTTCAGACTTTTGAAATCAGGCGGGAGGGTTTTGCGAAATCCCGTGATGGCGCCGCCGGTGAATCCGTGCAGGCCGGTGAACACCTTGCCGACCTGCATGCCGATCCAGCCGCCGTGGAAGTTCGCGCGGAAGTTGCGGACGCTCTGGAGTTCCTTGCCCGCCCAGGAGGCGTCGAAGTCGCCGCGATAGTCCAGGCGCGCGGCGCTCGTATCGCCCGTGACCAGCGCCTGGCAGACGCGCTCGCCGGCCAACAGGCCGGACTTCATCGCCAGGTGAATGCCTTTGAGCCTCATGCAATTGAGCAGACCGGCGCTGTCGCCCACCAGCACCGCGCCGTCCACGCTCAGCTTCGGAATGGCATACCAGCCGGCCTCGGGCAGGGTCTTGGCGCCGTATTCCTTGACTTCGCCGCCGGCGATCAGCTTGGCGATCATCGGGTGCGACTTCAGGCGCAAAAACAGCTCGTGCGTGTTCAGATACGGATCTTCATAGTCGAGCGCAAACGCCAGACCGACGGCGACCTGGGTGTCGCTCAGGGCGTAAGCGAAGAATCCGCCATAGACGTCGCCGGGAACCGGATAGCCCGTTCCGTGAAGGACCGAGCCCTTTTTGACCTGGCCGGCCGGGACATCAATCAGTTCCTTGACGCCGACGCTCCAGATTTGCGGATCGCGCCCCGCGTCCAGTTTGTGGTCTTTTATTAATTGCGTGGCCAGAAAGCCGCGTGTCCCTTCGCCGATGACGGTGACTTTGGCCAGCAGGTCCATGCCCGGCGTGAAGTTCTCGCCCGGCTTGCCTTCGTGATCCAGGCCCTTGTCGGCGATGCGGGCGCCGATGACTTTGTCGCCGTCTTTGATCAACGCGTCGGCCGCGAACTCCGTATAGATTTCGATGCCCGCTTCTTCGCACTTCTTCGCCAGCCAGCGCGTGATTTCGCAAATCGAAGCGATATGGCATCCATGATGCTGCATTTCCTTGGGAACCAGGAACGGAGGAAATTTCCAGGCCCCGGTCTTGGTGAACTGATAAGTTCCCTCTTCGGCCACGGGCGTCACGAAGGGGAAATCCTTTTCGCCGAGTTCGGGAAACATTTCCTTGAAGGCCACCGGGTCCACCACGGCGCCCGACAACGTGTGGTTACCGACCTTTTTGCCTTTGTCTATGACTAATATCATCGGGTCATCCAGCGGTTTCTGGCTTTGGGCTTTGGCCTTCTCGTTCCAGGCGTCCACAGCCTTTTTGAGTTGGAGCGCGGCGCAAAGATTCGCCACCCCCGCTCCGATGAACAAGACATCCAGCTCCATCGTTTCACGCTCTTGCGTCATGATTTCGGCTCCCTGGTTATTCAGTTTTCTATCATCCCTGGCTTTTGTTTTTCGTCAGCCTTGCCGGCTGCTTTGCAAGCGCCTCGAGCGAGCAACGGCGGCAACGGCTGAAAGCCGGGAAGTTTGTATCGCAACCCCGATTGTTCGCAAGCCTCTTTTCTCTCATTTTTTTCTCATTTTTGCGCTTGACAGGGCGCCCTGACTTTTTGACACTATCACAAATCTGACAAGGCTTCGCCATAAAGCGTCCAAGGGGGGGAAGTCTTTTCAGAATTGCAAGTCGTCCAATCCAAAGGTTTTTTAGCTATTGATTTCCCGTTTCCCGGCGTCACTTCGGAAACAGAATGAAGTCCCTGTTAATTGAAGCGTGGGATTTCAAAAGGGGAGTGTTTAATCTTTTTATCGTTTTTTTCCTTGCGCTCGGAAACCCGGTTGGCATAAAAAGAGCTAGTTGCTTATGAACATGGCAAGATAAGACTGCAAGGATGACGGATCAACAACGTTCCTGAACCGAACGTTTCAAAAGGAAAACATCGAGAGGCTCTGCTATGTTATTTGGAAGCCAGCCTGCGGTGGGTTTGGATATCGGGTCGAGCGTCGTGAAGGCCGTGCAAATTCGCCGGTCGGGAACCAATATCGAACTGGAAAAAGTCGGAATCGCTCCCGTCTATCCGGATGGCGAGAAAAGCGGCGATGCCGTCAAGGCCAAAGTCGAGGCCATCAAGCGCGCCCTGGCGGATGGACAAATCAAGACCAAACAAGCCGTCACTTCCGTCAATGGCGAAGCGATCATCGTCCGCTATCTTCAATTGCCCAATATGCCGGATGACGAGCTGCGCAGCGCGTTGCGGTTCGAAGCGGAGGAATACATCCCCTTCAATCTCGATGAGTGCTACCTGGACTCCCACATTCTGGGGCGGACGACGGACGAGGGCGGCGCCCAAAAGGTGGACGTGCTGCTGGTGGCCACGCGCAAAGACATGATTCACGACCACAGCGATATGGTGCGGCAGGCGGGAATTCAGCCCGTGATCGTGGACCTTGACGCTTTCGCTTTCTACAACTGCTTCGAAGTCAACTACCACCCCACGGGCACCGAGACGATCGCGTTGGTCAATATTGGCGCGCAAATCACCAACATCAACATCTACTCGGAAGGCGCCTCGCGCTTCTCGCGCGATATTTCCATCGCGGGCGACGGCGTAACGACGGCCATTAAGAATAAACTCACCACTTCCTTCCGCGAAGCCGAAGAGACAAAACTCCGCAACGGACTTCCCCAGACGCAGGAAGCGGCGCCCGCCCCGGTAGCCGAGCGGTCGCTCCTCGACACCATTCGCGGCACGGTGGAGAAAATCACGGGTGAAGCCGTGGGCGACGAAACGCCGGACGCCATGGCCGCCGCCGTCACGCGCGACACCATTTCCGCGCTGGCGCTTGAATTGCGCCGTTCCGTTCAGTTCTTTGAAAATCAACTGCGCGCCAAAAGCATCGAACGAGTCTTGCTGGGCGGCGGATCGGCCAAGATGAGGAATATCGAAACCTTCTTGAGCCAGGAATTGAAAATTCCCGTGGAATTATTCGACCCCTTGCGTCGTATCAGCCCGGCGGGACGATCGTTAAACGCGACCCTGATATCCGAGAATAAAATTGCTTTGGGGGTCAGCCTTGGGTTGGCCCTCAGAAAATTGGGAGCGTAGCCATGATTAATATCAACCTGTTGCCGGAAAAACGTCCGATGAAAGCCAAGGCCAAGGCTGCCGATGCTACGACCGTGTCACGGGCAACCGGCGCCGCGGGCAAAGGCGGAGCGATGGGTGGATTAGTGGCCGCACTGACCGTTGTCGTGTGCCTGGGCGCCCTCGGATATTATGGATATTCGATCTTATCCGAGCGGCAGGCAGCCATGCAGGCTTACGAGAGCGCGAAAGCCGAGAAGGAAAATCTGCAAAAAGAAGCCAAGGCTCTCGAGAAATCCGTTGCGGGGCTATCCGAGCTCAGCAGCATCCTCGACAATGAACTGGCCGCTCTGAAAGCCCTTTCGCCGGATGACCGGGTCATTTGGGCCGAGAAACTATATCAGTTGGCCAAGTTGACGCCGGTAGATGTTTACTACACCGTCATTAACGTCACGGAGACCGTGACGGAAGAAATTACAGAAGATTCCAAGAAAGAAATTCAGAAATGGATAGAGGGGGGCAGTAAAGGGCCCAAGCCTCCGGAAGCCAAAAAGACGATTTTTGCTCAAAACTTGGATCTCAATGGCGTCGTATATGCGAAGGATGTGGCAGAGCGTCCGAAGATGATCAACGATCTATATGGCATCCTCAAAACCTTCTCCCTGGCCCGGATCGCCGTTCCGGAAAAAAAGATTCCCTCTACGCCTGGACCGGAAAAAAAGATTCCCTTCATGCTTGGATTTGCTAATAAAGTTCTTTATGGCACGTTTATGCGCGAAAAACTTTATGATGTGGAAGTCACCCGGTTCTCATTCTCGATTCCGGCCATTGCGCGTATAGGATAAGATCGGATATCCCGTGAGCATTGCAACTTTGAGGTTATTTCGCAAAATGGGGTAGCGCCTATGTTCAGTGATAAGCAAAAACAAATCATGATCGCAGCCGGCTTTATCACGCTCCTGGTCGGCGGCGGCCTGTGGTATTTCCAGTTTATGATGGGCAGCCAGGCCATCAAGCAATGGGAAGAAGACACGAAGAAAGCCAAGGAAGAATCGAAGGAATTCCAAGCCAAAATTGATGAATACATCCTGCTGAAGTCGCGCGAAAAGGAAATCATGTCCAGGAAGGCGGAGGTCGAAAAATTGGCCAAGCGCCTGCCGGAAGTGCCCGAAGAAAGCCAGTTCTACATCATTCTGGCGGACATCATGGATAAGGCCAATGTTTTTCCGATCAAAGTGGAGAAGCTGAAACCCAACGCGCGGGAATTTTATACCGAAATCCCGTTCCGGGTTGAATGCTTCGTGAAATATCACAACATGGGCGAATTCTTCAATCTCATCGAAGAGCATCCCACGCGCTTCATGCGCATCAAGCAATTCAATATCACGGACGAATCGCCGATTCTCCAAGACCGCCCCAGCGTTCAATATGCTTCCGTCGAGATTGCCACTTATTCATATAATCCCAGAGCGCGGCTCAAACCGCCCAAACCGGCGGCGACACCGGCGAGGGCAGCGGCGCCAAGACCTGCGGCCAAAGAAAAAAGCGAGAAGATGGAATAGGAGAAAGCAGGACCGATGAACTCCTTCAAAGGGGGCGACGATACGATGAAGCGATGGATCATGCTGTTTGCATTGATAGTCCTGGCGGCAGCTTACGGGCCTTCGAGGGCGGCTGCGCAGCTAAAAAAAGCGGAGAGTCCTTCGCCCGCCGCGTCCTTGACGACCCAGACCGAAAGCCAGGCCGAAAGTTCCACTTCGGAAGCGGCGATTGCGTGGCAGAAAGTCCAGGATAAAATCGGCAAAGAGATGGATGACAAGCAGCAAGGCAGTACGCTATTCAACAAGCTCGATGACGTGAAAAAATACATTAAGGATGACCCCGACTATATTTATCCAGCCGGCGAAATCCGCAACCCGATGGTCATTCCCTGGCGGCAGCGCGAAGTTATCGCCAATCAATTGATGGAACTGGCCCAAAAAATGATGGATAAAAGCGAATTCGATGCAGCCATCGCTCATCTGAACCGTATCATCCAGGAATATCCAGGATCGGAAGTTGCCCGAATCGCACAAATGAAGATCACCGATGCTATGAAGCAAAAATTGGCGGTGATACCCATTACCACCTCCACGGTGAACCCTATATACTCGGAAGGGGCTGTCAAGCCCGTGACGCGGCCGTTCCCGGAGGAAGTCAAGGCCAAGATATCGGGCATTATCTGGTCCAACAAGCCGCAAGTCCTTATCGGCGACGATATCCTGGATGCGGGAAAGACCGTGCCCGGCTATCCAGACTTGATCATCAAGCAAGTCGAAAAAAGAAAAATTGTTTTCATCTATGACAGCATCGAGTATCCGATTCCATTGGATGCGGGGATGCCGAATATTAAAGGAATTGTCTTTAAGAAAGATTGAGCAAGATTGAAATGAAAGTCATTACCCTATAGAGCCTGGAAGGTAAATACCCAATTCTCCAAGGAGATTTGACCCGATGCGAACCAGATGCCACAGCGGTTGCTCTCGCGCCCCCAGGAAACCCATGATGC
>JAPLSP010000353.1 GCA_026398575.1 Candidatus Sumerlaeota bacterium
GCAAAATCATCGCTCCACCGGCACAAGGCCCGGTGGTGGCATGCTGACCTTCGGTGGGACATACGCCCGGAATTCCGGATTGCATCCCCCCAACGACCGCGTTCGGCGCAGCCGGCCTCATTGTGCCTCATTCCCGGCGCCTCATTCCTCATTCTTCATTTCTCATTTTAGATTTCTCATTTCTCATTTTACATTTTACATTGTTTTCGTCTTTGCCGCGGCTTTCCTGAGTCTGCCGCGCTGCGAATGCGCGGCAGCCTCCTTCATCGAACAAAAGATTCCGCTGCCTGCCGATGCGGTCAAAGGACGTCTGCTGTTCGCGGATATCTGGGCGCCGCAGGCCGCGAATGCGGCTGCCAAAGCCGAGCCCATCATCCTGTGCCATTGGGAAGGGCAGGGGTACCGTCCGTGCTTTTCTTTTTGGCGCCTCGGCCCCAAGTTGCGGAACGGCGCCGCCGCGCTCGATCCGCCGGTCGTCATCACGCCGTCCGTGGATGAAACCTGCAGGGGCTATATCCGGTATTGCCTGGCGCGGCTGAAGAAAGACGCTCCGCCTTCGCTGCTATTCGCCACGCCCAGCGGCGTCATGGGATATACTTCGCTTTGGGGGCCGGCGCCCGCTTCCGGCGCGGCGGCAGCGGGCGCGCCGGAGTGGACAAAACTCAGCGACCATTCCTTCCCCCTTCCGTTCAAAAGCTCCACCCGGCTGCGCTATCTGCTGATGCCGGCTTCTTTCGCCCTCGATCTCGACGGCGACGGCGTGGACGAACTGGTTTTATGCGGCGCGAAGAACGAAGGCTGGTTTGCGCTCAAGAGCAATAACGCGGGCGATTTCAGCCGGCGCATCGCTCTGCCCGCCTCTTCAATGTTCAATGATATTTCGTTTGAGGTCGAGCACACCGGCGCGCCGCGAGGCTCGAAAGGCCTGATGCCGCCGCGCAGCCTGGATTTCGCGCTCGAAGAAACCTCCGGGCTTGAACTGGCCGACGTCAACAAAGACGGGCGCATGGACGTCCTGACCACACGGCGCGAAACGGGCGCGGAAGGCAAAAGCTATCTGCGTTTCGACGTTTATCGCCAGCAGCCGGACGGCGGCTTCGGCTCTACGTCTCAATCAGCGCAGACCGTTTTGCTCGACCCCAAGCCCGCGCGCCGCGAATGGCGCGACTTGAACGGCGACGGATGGCTGGACCTGATCGAAGTGCAGGGCAACTTCGATCTCGTCGCCCCGCTGATGCGGATAGACATATATTTCGCCGAAGGCGCCATGACCGATCTGCGCGGCGCCTATCCCTCTTATTCGCAGACGCCGCGCAATCCTTATGGGCTGGTCCTGCTCGGCGACTGGAACGGCGACGGAAAAATAGACATGGCCTATACCTTCATCGAGCGACAGTTCGGCAATCCCTCCGACATGGCGCGCATGTTGGCGGGCAAGGACATTGATCTCTATGTCAAGTTCTTCGCTTTCGGCAAAGACAAACAGGGCAAGGACACCTATGGAAGGCCCGAAAGCAATGGCGCCCCCACCTGCTCGCTGAAGATGCAATTCTGGACCGATTGCCTGGGCGAGCGCTATCCATCGGAGTGTTTGATGGCGGTTTGCCCCGACGTGACGGGCGACGGCCTGCCCGATCTGATGGCGCGGAGGCAAAAGAATCTCGTCTCCATTTATGAATTCAATCTCGCGAAAGGCAAAGCCTACAGCGATGCGGCGGTCGAATTCGCAATCCCCGAAACCGCCAGCGGCTTCCCCCGCGTCAACGACCTCGACGGCGACGGCAAAGCCGACTTGTGGTGGCCGGACCCCCAAGAAATGGCAATTCAAATCCGTCTGCAAAAATGAAAGCAATTCTTTACCCAATTATTACGATGTCACAACAGAGACACCGAGACACAGAGAAATTTATCAAATCATTTTTTTCCTGCCTTTCTCTGTGTCTCGGTGTCTCTGTGGTGACTGTATCGTTATACAGCTAAAGGCATACAAATAAAAATTCAGCGCAATTAAAAACTCATACGCAGCCCCAATCCGTGATAATCCGCCCGATCCGCGTCATCCGTGTTCCATGATGAAGGAAATAACTAATCCGAAATAAGCTTGGCTGGGGCAACTATTAAGCCGGACTTAAGAGTTCAAAGTGGAGCGAGGACGACATGAGTGAAGCGCAAAAATCAGAACTCATCCTGTATCAGACCGAGGACGGGCGGACGCGCATCCAATGCCGGTTTGAGGACGAGACCTTGTGGCTGACGCAGGCGTTCATTGCCGAGCTGTTCCAGAAGGACGTGCGGACGATCAACGAGCACCTCTTGAATATCTTCGACGAGGGCGAACTGCGCCGGGAGGCAACTATCCGGAAATTCCGGATAGTTCGACCGAAAAGGCGAAAGCGAAGGCGGAACGGGAGTATGCGCGGTACCGGGCGTTTCTCGATGCCCAGCCACGCGCGGTAGATGCGGAGTTTGAAAAAGCGGCGAAGGAATTGAAGCGGCTGCCGAAGCCGAAAAAATCCAAGCCGTCGAAAGCATAAGACGATGATCTCGTTTATCAATGAAGACGCATTGGAGCAAGAAGCCCTCTCAATCTTTGAGTCGCTGGGCTATCAGCGGGCGTTTGGACCTGACATCGCCCCTGACGGTTACCGTCCAGAGCGAAGCAACTATGGCGAAGTGGTTCTTGTTGAACGACTGCGGTAAGCCCTCTTCCGCCCCAATCCCCGCATTCCCGCCGATGCGATTCCGATGTCGCTGTCGAATCCGTGATAATCCGCCCGATCCGCGTCATTCCTCTTCTATGATGAAGAGGGTGCAATCCAAAATTCCGGTCATATTTCCACCGAAAGCCATCACGCCACCACCGGGCCTTGTGCCGGTGGAGCGGTGATTTTGCGCTAGCAGTGACCGTTTTTTTCTC
>JAPLSP010000066.1 GCA_026398575.1 Candidatus Sumerlaeota bacterium
GCGCCAGCTTTTGGAGTAAGGTGGCTTGCCGCCTTCTTTTTTGCGCCAAGGCCATTGAAACGCCAAAAAGAAGGCGGCAAGCGGGAGTTCGCAGCGGAGCGAGAATCTCTGCAATTATACACCAAAAGCTGGCGCCGCTTCTGAGCGCATTGCTTTCGTCCCTTAGGCAAAAATGCGTCACTGAATTTGTGATTCAGAGCATTTAGCAGTACCAAACCAGAACGAGCGGCGCCAAATGCGGCGTAATCGGCTTCGCGCCAAGAGACCAAGAGAATAAGGAGAAGGGCGCCATGAAAACTCATCAAACCCTCCCGGCAATTAAAGCGGTCAAGAATCGGCGGGCTTTCTCGCACGCCATTGCGATCACCATCGCGCTGCTCGCATTGGTCTGCCCGACTATCGCTATCGGCCAGACCGGCAGCCTTAATGTCACCATCGAACCGGAGCAAGCCGTTCAGGCCGGCGCCAAATGGAGCGTGGACGGCGGCGACTACAACGGCTGGTGGCTCGATTCGGGCATGACTGCCCCTGGCTTGCCGACTTACCGGGCGACGGTGACCTTCTCCGATATTCCGGGTTGGACGACTCCCCCTCCCATCAAAATGTGGGTGTTCGCCGGCATTGACCGCGCGACCTCGACAACCTACTACCCCTTGGCGACCTATCCCCTTGGCGAGATTCCCCCCTTCCAAGTGGCGCAAGGCCAGACTCTGAAGTTTCAGGTCTATTCCCGCGATCTGGGCGCTTCGGCCACGCTGACAGCGGTGGCCGATCCCACCACGCCAACCGGAACATTCACGGCGGATCTGGGGACCTCGTTGGGCCTCTTTGCCTATGCTCCCGCCGCGGCTGACAAGACGCCGTTTGACGTGGTTTTCACGGCCAGCGCGCCAGGCACGGACACCATTACGCAACGCGTGACCTTTACGCCCTTGCCTGCGCTGCCGGATGAATATCAGGTCTTTGGCCTTAATCCGGGGCTGACCGTGCCCGGAGAGACGGGCGGTGACGCTCCGCAAGTCATCACGGAAACCGCAACCTATTCCGGGTGGTTCAACTTGATGAACCACCCCACTGTCCGCAACATCACCATCACGGGCGAGGATGTCGTCTTCGACTCGGCGGAGAGTGGCGGTTTGTTTGAGAGATTCAACTACCAGTCAGGCACGGGCGCCAACAAGGACATCGCCTCGCTGACGGTCAACGCCGTTCGTGTGATCATTCGCGGCGCGATGCGGATGCCCAAGACGAACGTTATCATCAACGCCCTGGAACTGCGCTTCGAGGATAACAACGGTTTCGCCACGATTTGTACGACGCCGCTATATGAAACACTGGCCGCGAAGCCCTGTTACACCGGCACATGGAACTACAAGACCGGCGAATACAGCGGCAATCCGACCGAACAAGCCCACGCCGGCAAAGACGGAGAAAAATCGGGCGATCTCACATTCAATATCGCCTCCTGCTATCCTGTGGCGAGCCACTACGCCAATCGCCTTTCTCTGGGTGGCGCCCCGGGACAAGACGGCGGGGCAGGCGCGAATGGACGCAATGGATGGCAGTATCCGGAGCTGCCGATGTGGACCGGCTCTTTGAATTACTCTCTGCCACCTGGAGAATATGCCACCTTTATCCAAACCACTGACTGGTGGCCTCCCATACCCTGGCCCAACATATCCACGAGCGGCGACGCCAGTCTTTGGCCTGGACCTGGGGAGGACGCCTTCCCTGCCGGCAAACCTGGCGCCGGCGGCGCCGGCGGCAATTGCAATTCGACGATCAGGATGTTCCCATATAGTTATTGCAGCGATGGTGGCGAGTATGGCACCCTTTCGATATGGTATTATTCCGGCGGAACCATTGCGACTCGAAAGTGCCACCACATCTGGCTGACGGCCTTTTACAGCAGCGTCACCGGTGTTAACACGGATGAAACCAAAGATTTTGAGCCAGGCACGGCATGGAACAGCACAAGCGAGGCTTGGCGCAACGACGCCATGTACCGTACGCGGGCCGCGAATGGCAATTTTTCTCTGCAAGGCGATTCGCTGGCCTTTGTCAATTCTTCATGGATGAAGTTGATGGTCAAGAAGGCCAAGGACGAGTATCTCTTCGGCGACGTTGACAAGGCCGAAGAGCGGCTGTCGAAATATGTGGACCTGATTGACGTGATTGAATCGCGCCTGCCTGCCGACGCGGTCTATACCACGGAGCAGATGGATCTGTTCTCGCTGCGCGATGAAATGCGCGGCCTGCTCCATCAGATCGCGAGCAAACTCGACTACTTCGGAAATCCCGCCGGCTGGGTTCCCCTGCTCTCCTTCGAGGTGAACATGCTGGCCTTCAGCAACGAAATCGAACATGCCCTGAACACCATGTATCTGGCCTACTGGGTCCGCAACACGGGCTTCACGCTGGAGAGCCGCCTGGGCGCCCTGCGCAAGCTGAGGAGCGACTTGGGAGACCAAAGCGTCGCTTTGAAAGCGGAATACGAAGATGTAATGGCGAAGATTCCGCAGATGCGCACGCAGGCCGATCGCATCTCGAGCGACACGCGCGGCGCCGTGTGGGAGATGAAGGCGCTGACGGACGAGCTGCGGGCTCAGGCGCAACACAACACGGCGGGTACTTGGGCGCTCCAGATCATCTGGTCCTCGACCCAGTACGCGCTGCGCCTCAGCGCCATCGTTTACGAGTGTGTTCCGATCGGCCAGCCCATCCTCGGCTCCATCGGGGGTGTGATGGACATCGTCGGCAAGTTTGACGTCAACAACCTCCAGGAGAGCATCACGGGATCGCTGGTCAGCGGCGCTGACGTGACCGCCAAGCTGGCCAACGATCTCTATCAGGAAAAACTCGCCAGTGTGACCGAGGAAGTCAAGGGGGTGGACCCGCAGGACACCTCGATCAGCACCCGGACGAAGAGCATGGCCAACCTGGCCAAAGCCACGGGCGCCTTGTCCCAGGGGATTTCGAAGGCCTCGACTGTTTTGGGCTCGTACACAATGCCCAAGCAGGACATTGATGGCGAGCTGCAGCGCCTGATGGCCGAATCACCCGAATATACGACGCTCACCAAGCGTATGATGGCGCTGGCTGAAGAGAAGATGATCTTGTTTGAACAGATGACCCAGGCGGACATCCTGCTCGTGATCCTGCCCAATCTGATCATGCGCAACATGCTGGTCATGGACGAGGTCCAGCGCCAGATTGATCGCAATGAGTCGGTCTTCTCGCCCAAGGCCATCGAGGCCATTAATGAGATCGAGCGCCGCTCGCGCGAACGCCTCCTCAAGTATCATTACTACATGTCCAAAGCTTATGAGTACCGGATTCTTAAGCCCTATCCGGGCCAGCTGAATCTGGCGCCGGTGATTGATCAAATCATCGCCATGGCCGCCGTGGCCACAACCGCCTCGCTCACACAGGCTCAATTCGACTCGCTCAAAGAGCCCTACGTCGAACAGATATCGGCTCTGGCCGAGGATATCTTCACCCAGTATAATAGCAATCCTCCCGACCTGTCGGCGCCCATCGGGTTCAACCTGACGCCCGGCGAAATCGCGGATCTCAATGCTGGCAAGCCGGTGACCATCAATCTGATGGACCGCGGATTGTTCCCGCCCACCGAGGAAAACGTCCGCATCGTGGACTTCGTTGTGGATACGTTGGACGCGCATCTGGAAGTCACCTCGAGCCCCTTGCCCAATTGGGCCATCGCCAATCTCTACATGTCGCATTCCGGGATTTCGCGGATTATGAACAAAGGCGAAGTCTATTGCTTCCGGCACTACAATCCGCTGACTGAAAATCCGATCGTCTGGGGCGCGCGATACGACCACCTGGACGGTGTTAATCCCATTACGCCGATCCGGCCCAGCGCCGCCAGCGATTCGCTCCTCCGGTCCCTGCTCAGCGGCGCGGCGTCGCAGGACATGCTGCTCTATTCGCGGCCCGGAGCCTGGGCCGATATCGTGCTGACCAAGGAAGTCAATACCGAGCACGGCGAGGATATCATCTTCGACTCGGTGAGAGTGAAGGTCACCTATGACTTCACCCGCCGCGCCACCAATCAGGCTGCCTTGCACGTCGGTCTCTGGCAGCAGGGGCTTCTGCCGCATTTCATCATCAATGCCAACGACTTGAACTCCCGCCGGGATGGCCGCGGTGACATCTACCGCAATTTTGCCAAGAACGCCATAGCCACCGTTACGGCGCCGCCGACCTATGGCGCCTGGCAGTTCCAAAAGTGGACGGACGCCTATGGCAATAACCTGTCCGATCCGGTAGTGACGGATGCGCCGCAAGCCACTAACGGGCTGGGGGCCTCGACGCCCCATACGAATCCGGCCATCACCGTTGACCTTAGCAACCATCGCTCTCTCAAAGCGAAATATGTCCGGCTGGCCGATCCCTCCAATCCGGCGCCACCCGATAGCCAGACCGGCGTGGAGCGTTTCCCCGCCTTCTCCTGGGCTAATGTCCCTGATGGCCTTTTGTATGATATCCGCATCTGGGAATCGTCCGATGCCAAACCCACAACGTTCACGGCCACCGGACTTGCAATGAACCAGTACCTGCCATCCACTCCGCTGGACGCGAACACAACCTATTCGTGGCAGGTTGTTGTCCGGGCCGATCTGGTTTCCGTGGAAGGACCGGTCTGGAGCTTTGCGACCAGCGGCAATATCAATCCAACACCGACGATGCGTCCGACGCCGTCGCCTACGCCCACCCCGAAACCAACGCCGTCGCCCACTCCAACGCCGCCTCCGACAGGGACTACTTTTACTTTGGCCTTGGCCGCGCAAGCGCATGGTTCTGCCGCCAAATCGCCCGACCGGTCCGCCTATAGCTCCGGAACAATCGTGACGGTGATGGCGACGCCTGAGATCGGCTTTGCCTTCGATGGCTGGCTCGGCGACGCGCCGACCAGTCAGGTCCTTGATAATCCAACCACCATCACCATGGATCGCGATAAAGCGCTGACCGCGACGTTTACGCGAGGGATTGGAACTGTCTCGGTTCAAGTGACTCCACCCGGCGCCTCATGGCTGTATGTGGACGGCGAAGGCACGACGTATACAGGAACGGGGGCCATCGTCACTACTGGCGTCGCGGCGGGGGATATTGCATTCACCTGGTTCCCCCTGACGGATTATTATACGCCGGTTCCCACCACGACCGTGAAACAGCTGATGCATAACGGCAAGGTGTACTTTACAGGATTTTATCTTTCCACAGCGATCACGCCTTCGCCGACGCCTTCGCCGTCACCCTCACCTTCGCCCTCTCCGACGCCGTCGCCCTCTCCGTCGCCGTCGCCGTCGCCCACGCCTCAATACCGGTTGATCGTGACGATTGACGGGATGGGCTCGGGAACGGTGACGCGCGAGCCCATCTTGCCAGTCTATCCGCAGGGAACATCCGTGACGCTGACGGCCTATCCAACGACCGCCGGGGTATTCCCCTCCATCTTCACGCTTTGGTCAGGTCCGGTCATCACAACGTCCAATCCGGTGGTCCTTGCTGTTAATTATGACACAACGATGACCGCGATGTTCATTCTCATGCCAACATCAACAGGCATCATCAACCATCTCAGCGGCGCCGCGCGACTGACGGGCAACGATCTATTAGCTGCTGATATCAACGGCGACGGTGTCATTGACATCGCCGATATTGTCGCCATCATCCAGCGCATCAGATTGCCCTGAGCTCTTGTTTCGCGCTCGACTTATCGTTTGGCGCCGCATGGTAGGCCGTCCCGCTCCGCCGGGCGGCTTTCGCGCGCCAAGGCCGCCCGGCGGAGCGGGACGGCCTACTTTTCGGCGCCAATCTATAAGGTAGGGCGCGCCCGCTGAATGTAGCAGCCAATTTCGCCGCTTGATTCGGAGCGCGGGAGCGTGGCATCCTGCCGCCGATTTTTTCCGACACACATTCACTATCGAGGTATAGCGCCATGACGCAAACTGTTTCCGCATTGCAAAAAGCGCGCGCTGCTTACGCTCCCAAACTGCCGACGGTCCTGCGCGAAGGATTCGGACAGGTGACGCTCGAAAAAGGCGCCGCCACCACCGCCGCGCGGGACGCCGACAAAATCAAAAATCTTTTCCCGAATTGCTACGGCCAGCCGGTCGTTACATTCGCCAATGGCAAAGGCTCGCCCCAAACCGCGTCCCTCAACGTCGGCGTGGTGCTTTCGGGCGGACAGGCCCCCGGCGGGCACAACGTGATCGCAGGCCTTTTCGACGGCCTTAAAGCGCTCAACGCCGACAGTCGCCTTCTCGGCTATCTAGGCGGGCCGCAGGGGCTGATTGACGACGACTACATTGACCTCGACGCCGCCAAGGTGGACGAGTACCGCAACACAGGCGGGTTCGACATCATTGGCTCGGGCCGCACGAAACTCGAGACGGAGGATCAATTCAAGCAAACGCTCGATACGGCGCGGCGCTCGAACCTGTCGGCCATCGTCGTCATCGGCGGCGACGACTCGAACACGAACGCCTGCATGTTGGCCGAGTGGCTGAAGGCGGGCGCTGCCGGCATCCAGGTCATCGGCGTCCCGAAGACGATTGACGGCGATCTGCGCAACGAGCAGATCGAGATGTCGTTCGGGTTCGACACGGCAGTCAAGGTCTATTCCGAGCTGATCGGCAACATCTGCCGCGACGCCGCCTCGGCGCGCAAGTACTGGCACTTCATCAAACTCATGGGCCGCAGCGCCAGCCACATCACGCTGGAAGCCGAGTTGCAAACGCAGGCCAACGTCGCCATCATCTCCGAGGAAGTGGCGGCCAAGAAGCTGACGCTGGCGCAGGTCGTGGACCAGGTGGCCGACGTGATCGTGGCGCGGGCCAAGCGCGCGAAGAACTACGGCGTCGCGCTGATCCCGGAAGGACTGGTCGAATTCATCCCGGAGATCAAGGCGCTGATCAAGGAGATCAATGAAATCCTGGCGAAGGAAGCCGATCTCTTCAACTCGCTCAAGTCCGGCGCCGAGCGGCTGCAGTTCGTCATGACGCGCGTCACGCCCGAATCGGCGAAGTGCTTCTCGTCGCTGCCGGTCAACATCCAGGAACAGCTGCTGCTCGACCGCGACGCGCACGGCAACGTGCAGGTCTCGCGGATCGAAACCGAATCGCTGATCGTGCAGATGGTCTCGCGCCGCCTGAAGGAACTGAAGAGGGAAGGCGCGTATGAGGGCAAGTTCTCTTCGCAAACGCACTTCTTCGGCTATGAAGGCCGGTGCGCGCCGCCGTCGAACTACGACGCCGACTATGCCTATTCGCTTGGGTTTACGGCCGCGGGATTGGTCGCGTTCGGGTTGAGCGGATATATCTCGTGCGTCCGCAACACGTTCAGGCCCGCCGATCAGTGGGTGGCCGCGGGCGTGCCGCTGACGATGCTGATGAACATCGAACGGCGCAAAGGCGAAGACCGCCCGGTCATCCAAAAGGCGCTGACCGAACTGAAGGGCAAGCCGTTCAAATCCTTCGAATGCAAACGCCATGAATGGGGGATCGAAGACCGCTATCTCTTCCCCGGTCCGATCCAATACTTCGGCCCGTCTGAGGTCTGCGACGCGCCTACCAAGACGCTGGTCCTTGAGCGGGGATAGGGCAGGGGTTCAGAGGCCGGCGGCCAGGGGCAAGGGGGCAGGGATTAGCGTGTTGCTCAATCCGTGTCCGTCTGTGTTCGTCCGTGCCAGTCTGTGTTAGTCCATGATCGCCCAGAAGAGCCGCCCCTCAGAGCAAAGCTAAATGGATAGTTCAAATTCCAGAATTCCGAATTTGGAACCGATCGTCCTGGCGCTGATGCTGGCGGCCTGCCTGTTCAATGTGGGTTTGCCGCTGCCGGGGATATGCGTTCGGTTGACGGAAATTTGTTTTTTCGCACTGGCGGCAGCCTGGCTATGCAGGATTGACGATTTACGATTTACGATTGACGATTCAAATTCGCACACGGCAGGCGGCAATGACCTCAGTAATAACATTCAATTCGATGCGATGAAATCACAATCGTCAATCGTCAATCGTCAATCGTCAATCTCGGATCGCGAATCGTCCATCGTCCATCGTCCATCGTCCATCGGGTATCACCAATCTGCAATCCGCAATCCGCAATCCGCAATCCTGCTCTGGTTGGTTGCCGGCGGCTATCTGATATTTTTGATTGTTGCATCTTATGGTCGCGGATTGGGAAGCGTGCGTTTTGAGATCGAGGCGATGCTGGCGGGGGCGATTGCGTTGTGTTGGGCGCGGCGCGTTTCAGATCGTGCAATCATCATGGCGGCAAGCATAGCCATTCTGATCGCAGGTATGGCGGCGCTGGCGCTGGCGGCGATTGGCATTCGCGGCATCTGGTTTTATGGAGCGGGCGCGCCGTGGACGGTGATCCCGATGGCGCAAGGCGCCTCCGCGGCGTCGCGCGGTTATCTAGGCTTTCTAGGCTCCCTGGAAATCGGCGGCGTCTTTGGCCATAAAAACTTCCTTGCCGCTTTTCTTGTTCTGGCGTTGCCAGTGAGCATCGCAGGAATTTTTCAGCGTGAATGCAATACGATCGGGCGGCCATTGCGGTTGTTGTCGCTCTGTGCGTTTGTGGTTGGCGTTATAGTTTTGCTCCTGACGGGGGCGCTGTTCGGGATTGCCGCAGCTGCGTTGTCCTTGGCGATTGCGGCTGTCAGCTGGTTAGGCGATAAGGCAAGGACAGCAAGGACAGCAACGACCACAACGACATCACCATCATTTGATCAGCCATCCGATCTTGCCAATCCGCAATCCGCAATCCACAATCCGCAATCCGCAATCCGCAATCCGCAATCCACAATCGTCAATCGTCAATCGTCAATTCCCATTTCGCAATCGTCAATTGTCAATCGTCAATCCTCAATCCTCAATATTCCTTTGATCATCGCCGCCGTGGCATTGTCTCTTCTGATAAGCGTGCTGATTTTTTCGGGGCGCGCCGAGGCTCTCATGGAGGGTAAGTGGAGCGGTTCGCTCGAGGCGCGCGCATATTTATGGGATAAAGGCCGCGAGATCGTGGCCGAGCATCCCTGGCTCGGGATCGGGCGTGTGGGATTGCTCGATGAAATCGCCGGCGGCTTTCCCCATGCTCATAATTTGTTCCTGATGAAGTTCATAGAAACGGGAGTCTTTGGCGGCGCGCTGTTTGCGGCGCTTATCCTGATTGTTCTGACAGCGGCGCTCCATGCGCTTTTTGGAGCGGGATGGGGAACAGCGGGATACAGCGCCCCGCGAGCCGCCTTGGGCGCGGGTTTAATTGCGTTCGCGCTTTATTCGCTGACCGATTATTTCTACAACGAGCCGCCGCTGATGATGCTCTTCTGGCTGGCGGCGGGCATCGCCCTGGGCGCGCGACCTCAGCCGATTCCGCCCAAGGCCTCTTCGAAATAGCGTGGAAAGAAAAAAAAGGGAATGAAAAAAGCGTGGACAGTCTGCAGGCTGCGGATTCATATTGCTCGCAATATATCCTTAGTGGGGAAAATGCTTTGAGATAAAATCAAGTGTTCTTTTGATAAAGGCAAGAATATGATCCGGAAATCATTCGACCAAGCGAAGGATGAGATCGCCAAGCTGTGCCAATACTTCGCGACTAACCGGCAGGCGTTTCTTGCCTTCGGAGTCAAGGAAGCCCACGTTCGCCAGTCGCTGATAGATCCATTCTTTGAAGCCCTGGGCTGGGATGTGCGGAATACGGCGATGATTGCTCCCCAGTACCGTGAGGTAATTCCCGAAGCCAGCCTTGATGTGGAAGGCCAGCAGAAGGCGCCGGACTACACCTTTCGTGTTGGCACGCTGCCGAAGTTCTACGCCGAAGCAAAGAAGCGCGGCACAAACATTCAAGAGGACCCCGGTCCCGCTTATCAGCTTCGCCGCTACGGATGGAGCGCCAAGGTTCCCTTATCTATCTTGACCGATTTCGAGGAGCTCGGCATTTACGATTGCGCCTCCCGCCCGCAACCCAGCGACAAAGCAAGCCATGCCCGAATCCAATACTTTCGCTTTGAGGAATATTCCGACCGCTGGCGCGAACTATGGGATGTTTTTTCCCGTGACGCAGTCTGGTCCGGCGCCTTTGACCAGTACGCCGCGTCCAAACGCAAGCGCGGCACATCCGAAGTGGATGACGAGTTTCTGAAGGAAATCGAAGGCTGGCGCGAAGCGCTCGCCCGCATTATCGCCCTTCGTAACACAAACTTGTCTTCCGATGACCTGAACGCCGCTGTCCAGCGCACGATAGACCGCGTGGTGTTTTTGCGCATGGCCGAAGACCGCGGCTTGGAGCCTTATGGACAACTGCTGAAATTGTGTGAGCGGCCCGAGATATACGACCGCTTCATGCGCGACGTGTGTCGGCGCGCTGACGATAAGTATAACTCCGGGTTGTTTCACTTTCAAAAGGAATCCGGCGTGTCGGAACCGCCCGATGGAATCACGCCTCATCTTGCGGTGGATGACAAGGTTTTTAAGCCAATCATTCAGAGCCTTTATTTCGCCCACGGTTCGCCCTATCACTTCGGTGTCCTCCCCGTCGAAATCCTCGGAACCGTTTATGAACGCTTCCTGGGCAAAGTCATCCGGCTGACAAGCGGGCATCAGGCGAAGGTCGAAGAAAAGCCCGAAGTACGCAAGGCCGGCGGCGTTTACTATACGCCCGCCTATATCGTGGATTACATCGTCAAGCATGCCGTCGGGCGACGGATTGAGGGCAAAAGCCCCATGCAATTGGCGGGATTGCGAAACGGCAAACAGCCTTTCCGCATGCTCGATATTGCGTGCGGAAGCGGGTTGTTTTTATTGGGAGCGTATCAGTTCCTATTGGATCAATGCCTGAAGTGGTATCTTGAACATAGTCCTCAAAAACATAAGAAAGCGGTACATAACGGAACGCGTTCCGGGCAGTGGCGGTTGACCATCGAAGAGAAGAAACGCATCCTGATCACGCATATTTTTGGCGTTGACATTGATCCCCAGGCGGTCGAGGTGACCAAACTGTCGCTGCTGCTTAAGGTGCTGGAAGGAGAGAATGATGTCTCGCTGGTCAAGCAACTTACGCTTTTCCAGGAGCGCGCTTTGCCTAACTTGGCCGAAAATATCAAATGCGGCAATTCCTTGATCGGTCCTGATTACTTCACGGGCAAACTGATTCATGACCCTGATGAGATGAAGCGAGTCAATCCGTTTGACTGGAAGACGGCATTCCCCGATGCGATGAAGGCCGGCGGATTTGACTGCATCATTGGCAATCCGCCGTATATCCGCATCCAAACGATGAAGGAGTGGGCGCCGCTGGAGGTTGAAATCTATAAAGAACTATACCGCGCCGCCAACGCGGGCAATTACGACATCTATGTCGTCTTCATCGAGCAAGGCTTGAATCTGTTGAATTCCAAAGGCCTGCTCGGCTTCATCTGCCCTCACAAGTTTTTCAATTCCAAGTATGGCGAGCCAATACGGGATATCATCGCCAAGGGAAGGCATCTTTCCCATGTTGTACGCTTTGGAGCGAACCAAGTATTTGCAGGCGCAACGACATATACTTGCCTTCTATTCTTGGGTAAAATGCCGGAGTCCAAGTGCCAGTTTGCTGAGGCCAATGATTTGACCGCATGGCGCGCGGAGGGAATAGCAGCAAAAGGACAGGTGAGTTTAGACCATGTTACAAGTAATGCCTGGAACTTCTATGTGGGGCGGGGGAAAGGCTTGGGCTCAAAGCTTTCGGCGATGTCCAGTAAGCTGGGTGATGCAGCCGATATTTTCGTCGGCCTTCAAACAAGCGCTGATGATGTTTACATCATGGATTTCGTCAGCGAAACCAGCCGGACATATCGTCTAAGATCCCAATCCCTCTCCCGGGAATGGATATTTGAGAAGGACCTTCTCTTCCCTCTTGTGAGCGGAACGGACGTCAGCCGATATGACCGTCTGCCCAACCGCCAGTATATCTTATTCCCCTATGCCGTTCGGGATGAACGGGCTGAGCTGATTGACTTCGAGGCGCTCCAGCGCACTTTCCCCAAAACGGCAGCTTATCTTTCCGAAAACAAAAAGAGGCTCGAAGGCCGGGAGAAGGGATCATTCAAGGATGCTAAATGGCATCGCTTTGGACGAAGCCAAAATCTTGGCATTCAACAACGTCCAAAACTATGTGTGCCAAGATTAGTCGAACATCTTCACGCTGCTTATGACCATGATGGAAGCCATTTTCTGGATAATGTGGATGTTGGAGGCGTGACTTTCAAAGCGGCGTTTTCCAATCAAGGGCTTGGCTACCTCCTGACGTTGCTAAATAGCCGGCTGATGCAATGGTACTTTCCCCAGATTAGCGCGCCTTTTCGAGGCGGCTGGTGGTCTGCGAACCGGCAATTCCTGTCATTACTTCCTGTTCGCATCATTGACTTCGAGAATGTTAATGATGCGGCCATTCACCGCCAACTTGCGGTCTTGACTGATTCCATACAAAAGCTGTATTGCCAACTCGCCTCCGCAAAGTCTTCTCCTCAGAAGACTGTTATTCAACGACAGATTGACGCGACGGATGCGGAGATTGACCGGCTGGTGTATGACCTGTATGGACTAACGGACAAAGAAATCGCCATTGTGGAAGGCGAACAATGAAAAATATGGAATGAAAAAAGCGTGGACAGTCAGACGGCGCCGGATTCATAGTTCCACCAATATGATTGTGGCAAACGTGTAGATTATAAATTATTGTAGGATTTAGACGCTTATGACGGTCAAGTTTAGAGTCTATGCTGACACGTCTGTAATCGGTGGCTGCTTGGATGAGGAATTCGCCAAGGAGAGTTTGGCATTGCTGGAGATGGCCAAACAAGGCGAAGTATTTTTGGTCGTTTCCGCTCATCTCGCCGATGAGCTGCTGGCGGCGCCCGATGAGGTTAAAGCAATCTTTGACTCACTTCCGGACCATTGTCTTGAGCGGGTTCCAATCACGGAAGAAGTACTGGCGCTTCATGAATGCTACATGCAGGCGGAAATTCTTGGGCCCGCTTGTTCTGACGACGCTCTGCATGTAGCAATCGCAACAGTAGCCCGCGTTGACCTCATCGTGAGCTGGAATTTCCGCCATATTGTCCACTTTGATAAAATAAGGCGCTTCAACGCCATCAATTTGTTTCAGGGATATCCCACGATGGACATTCGAAGCCCCAAGGAGGTTGTGTGACATGACCAAATCAAAGAAATTCGATTGCATCCAAATGAAGGACGCCATCCAAGCGCGGCATACGCAGGAATATAAGGAAATGACACCTGCAGAGCGCTGGAAAATTGTAGAGCGGAACCTGGCAGTATCCAATGACAAGGTTGCGAGGAAGTGGCGATCTATAAAGCCAACGACTGTGCCTGCCACAGTTTCGTTGGAAATTGCCCAGCGCTGATGATCTTGGCGGGCTTCATTATCCTCATTTTCAATCCAAGAACGTATATATATTCTACCACTCAAGCAGCGGCAATGAATGACAATCACACAAAAGAACAGGATATAGCGATATGAGAGTTTTGGGCGCCCTCGCACACATTAGCCCAACTTTGACATCGCGCTACTTATTTTGACGAAATTTCAGCCCCTAATCGGTCCTAAGTTCAATATTCTCAATAGGTGTCTCTTCATAATTTTCAAAATAGTGACGAATGGATTGCATTTTTCCCTTGACGGA
>JAPLSP010000666.1 GCA_026398575.1 Candidatus Sumerlaeota bacterium
GCCGCGTCTGGCGCTCGATGCCGGCGCCGACGGTTTTCACGGCGGGCAAGGGGATATCACCCCGGAAGACGCCCACCGCATCCTGGGGGCGGGCGCGATCATCGGCCTTTCGACGCATACCCGCGAACAGGTGTTGGCTTCCCGCAAGCGTCCCGTGGATTATATCGGCTTTGGCCCGATTTTTCCCACGGCAACGAAAGCGACAGAGGTCGGACCGTTGGGCGCTGAGGAACTGGAATGGGCGCTGAGCCACAGCGCGGTTCCGGTTATTCCGATCGGCGGGATAACGCGCGACAATCTGCCCGCGCTGATCGCGGTGGGAGCGCGCCACGCCGCCGTGGTCTCAGCCGTCGTTGCCGCCTCCGACGTCGCCGCCGCCGCCCGCGAATTGGTGGCATTGCTTCATTGAATTTGGGCGTATTCCAGAATTCTGCTGCCCTTCGCCACCACCAGGCCTTGTGCCGGTGGAGCGATGATTTTGCTCCAGAAAAGTGCGCCCATTTTATCCTCCGCCACCACCGGGCCTTGTGCCGGTGGAGCGATGATTTGGTGTTGGCAGCGAGCGATTTTGGCAGACAATCATCGCCCCACTGGCACAAGGCCCAGTGGTGGCGGCGAGAAAAAAGCGGTCACTGCTAGAGCAAAACCATCGCTCCACCGGCACAAGGCCCGGTGTTGGCGAAGGGCAAAGGACATCTGGAATATGCCTGCTAATTTGGCGGCGCAGTTTTCGCGCTTGAAACGTTTCCCCCAAGCGGTGAAATATCCACGGGCTTTATATCGCGGGCCATTCCAGACTGCCGTGACCGCCGAGGTTTTCGATGATTCGCTTTGCCTTCCGATTGTTGCTTTGTACGACTTTTCTGCCCTGGCAGATGGCATGTCGCCCGGGCAAAGCCTCCGATCATTCCAAAAAATCCAAATCGAACGCCGTCCAGCTGGCCGCCGTTGCTCCGGAAGTCGCATGGGAGATAGACGCCGCGCGCGACGTCTATACGCATAAATTTTCAAAATTTGCGTTTCCGGCCCAGGTCGGCTTGTTTCATCGGGCGGATCTTGTGATCCTTACGGAGGATGGCCGGGATGTTACCGTGACGTATGGCCTGCCGGGCGCCGTTTCGCTGGCGATCCATCTGACGTCGATCGCCGCGGTCGCGGAATACTATAAACTGGACCCCAAAGACACGTTCCCGGCGTTCCAAAAATACTACGCCGGCGCGGTGGCGGCCATTCGGGAAGGAGAAGATGAGACCAAATCCGAGGATGACGACACGCTGTTGTCGCAGGACATGGTCCAGATGACCTGTGGTGGCGTGGGCATAGCCGGAATGCATGCGGAGTTCAATGGCAGGCTGGGCGAAATGGAAACCGGGCAGGCGTTGTATCTATTTTCCTGCAACGGCTATTTCGCCAGCATTGAAGCCACATGGCCGCGCAAACAGCCACAATCTGCTCGCCAGGAGCTGGAGACTTTTTTCAAGGCTTTCAGCCTGCCTGCGGCGGACAAGAAATAACGCCGGCTTATTCTTCGGGAGCGATCGCGCTCGCCGGGCATTCTTCCGTGCAGGCGCCGCAATCCGTGCACGAATCCGGGTCAATCGAGTACATCGGATCGCCTTCGCTGATGGCGCTGACCGGGCAAACATCCTTGCAGGATCCGCACATGGTGCATTGGTCGGAAATAACGTATGCCATTTTTTTGCTTCCTTTGTGAAAATAGGCGCTTCGGGTCGAAAGGGGACAGGGGCATTCCAAGCGCGGCTTGGATTTTTCATGCCTGTTTATGCCGCCCGTTGCCCGCTAAGCGCGCAAACGCGGCGGAGCGTAAGGGAAGCGCGCCGCTGGGATCAAACGCAAAACAGGCCGCGCTGAAAAATTAGACGGAATCTAAGTAAATGCGAACCACCCAAAATATGCGAACCATGAATCCTGACACAGATGAGATGGAGCCGGGCGCTTTGCAGGACGCAAGCAAGTCCTCAGGCGGCGGCGCCAACGACGTCGAAGAAGCCTGGAGCGTCTTTCATGGCTTTCTAAAGAAGAACGAAGCCCGCGTGACGCAGGCGCGGCGCATCGTCTTTGACCGCGCCATGGCGCAAATCCATCACTTCAAAGCCGACGATCTGGCGGCGCAACTGGCTGCCGGGCCGAATCGCGTCAGCCGCGCCACCGTCTATCATACGCTGGCATTGATGGTCAAAGCCGGCTTCCTGGGCGCCTTGCGCGATCAGGAGCGGCATGTGCTCTACGAGCGCGCCTGGGGCCGGGTGGGGCATGACCACATCATCTGCGAACGATGCGGCGCGATGATCGAGTTTCACGATTCGGAGATTGCCGGCGCCATCCGCCGCAAGTGCGCGGAATATGGCTTCCAAGAACGCGGCTGGCGGATTTCAATCATGGGTCTTTGCCAAAAATGCGCAAGCAGTGATTCCCCCGCGAAGCCATGACTGCAAGTCATATCCGTCAGTGGCTTGTTTCCGGCAGTCTAATGTCATAATGTAAAATGGAAAATGAGAAATGAGAAATGTAAAATGACAACCCATCCCGGCGCCAGCATTACGCAACCCTGCATCATTTGCCTGCCGCGCGCGGTTTCATTTTCAATTTCTCATTTTACATTTTACATTTTACATTGATAACCATGCCATAAGGCGCCCGAGGCCGCATCCCAAAAGATCTGGGCAAAATGCGGAGCACATTTAATCTAAAACTTTAATGAAGGGCTGGTCTCTGGCGCCTGAGGGGTCGCACCATGGTCTGGCTCGTTCGGCGCACCGTCATGATCGTGTTTATGCCCCCCTTTCATCTCATCGGGAAATGGGAGCGGAGGCAGATCGGAAGGTTTGATTTTGCCGGAAAGAATATTGCGAAGCCGTTCCTCCGTCGGGGCCATGGTCGCCTTGGTTTCGAGGAAGCTATTAAAATACTCAAGATTTTCCAGCGCTTCCTTATAGCGCCCCAGTTTTTCAAGAAGCGCGACGCAGTAACGCGCCGAAGACTCCAGTTCCTCCTCCTGGTCCTCGTCCCATAAGGGCGGTTTGACGCCTTCCGGGGGGCGCTGCTTCAGGGCGAGTTTGATCGCTGTCCGAATCGCATCGAGCGCTTCCTTGTAAAGGCCCATTTTCCTCAGAAGATCCGCGACATTCTTATGCAGAATGAAATTCCTGGGATTATTGCCGACCCCTTCCTGGGCGAACCGGAGCGCTTCGTCGAGGGCATTAGGCTCGTTGATCTGGGCCAGCCAGAATGCCCCCACGCGATAGGCTTTGACGTTGTTGGGATTGGCGCGCACCGCCAGCCAGTAAAAAGGCAGGAGCTGATCGCCCGGCTGGTGCTGATGTTCTTTGCTGGGATCCTGCCAGGGACTCACTTCGCGTTCCAGATCGCCGATGAAACCCCTCCAGTCATTTTCAGGCGACGGGATGATCGTTTGGGCGTGTTCATGTCCCTGCTCGCTCACGATCGCGCCCGCCTGCTGCATTGCCCGCGTGTCAATATGGGGGGCGTAGGCGATGCCGCGGTCCAGATATTGCTCGGTCTTGACGAAGAGCACGTCGCTCATCATGACGCGGAACTGTCCGAACAGGCGCGCAGCGGCGCTGTAATTGCGCGCTTCGCGGTTCCCTTCGGTATCGGCGATGGCGGCGGCATAAGCGCGCGGATCAATGCCTTTGACCCAGAGCGGAAATGAGAACCACGCCGCCAACAGCAGCCCGAAGAGCCATCGCATCCATCTGGCTTGACTATGAATATCCGTGTTCATATCTACAAAGCCTTGCGTTCAAAGTCCACGATGGCCGCCGCGAGAAAGAGCGCGGTGAAAATGGCAGCGTAAAGCATCAGCCTCCCAAACTCATCCGCGCCCAGCGCGGCGCCGCCGTCGGTAAAGCGCGTCGAAAGATTCAGCAAAGAGAAATTGGGGAGGTAAAGGCACCCGGTTGCCACGGCGGATTTCCATGCCCCGGAGGCATTGGATTTGAGCGCTTCGATCAGCGTCCCGCCTGCGAAAAACAACAGCAGCCCGATCAAGAGCGAGACAATCGCCGGCAGCCAGATCGTGGCATAGAGAGTGATCGCCGCCACGAGCGCCAGCGCCATGATTTGCAGCAGGATGCATTGCGCCAGCAGCCAGGGCTGGAATTCCGGAAGCCAGCGCGAAACGCAGCGGACAAAGGCGATGAATATCAGCAGCGTCAAAACGCCGACCGTGACGATGGCGCCGAATTTCCCCAAGATGACATCGCTGCGACGCACCGGCTTGGCCAGCAGGGGATACAAGGTGCGGTTCTCCATCTCCTCGGGCATCTGCCGCGCGGCGAACAGCGCCGTCAGAATTCCCGCAAGATAGTAGCTGACCGTCAGACCCAGGTTGAAAACGAACTGCGTTTCAAGCGGGGAGTCGCCCCGCACGATCTCAAGCGCGATGGCCGCCACCAGATAAATGCCCATCAGCACTGCGACGGCCCACAAGTCTTTGCGCCGGATCGCTTCGATCCAAACCGTCTTTGCGATCAGCCAGACAGCCGGCGCCGCCTTGCGGATGGCCGCATCCGCCGGCGCCGGGATTTCGGTTGAGGATGGGAATGCCGATTCGCTCATAATGGCCGTTTGCGAAAAAGGATATAACTGATGGTAAGGAACACCGCCACATACGCCGCGGCATAAGCCGTCAGAGCCAGCATGACGCCTGCCGGCAAAGGCGACCACGTTTCGCCATGAACCGCTTTGCTCGATAAATCCAGCAATGATAACTGCGGAATCGTGTAGTTGAGAATCTTCAATCCGAATTTGCCGGCCGGTCCCACGTAATGATAGATATACGTTATGGCGGACGTAAACAGCTGCGCCATGACGTAGATAAGGGTGGCGACCGTGACGGCCATATCCAGGTGCCCCAGCAGCGACAACATGAACGACAGCGACGCGATGATCGCCAGCATCCAGATTTGCAGATAGATGTGCTGGGCGAAAAGGCCCCAATGCGCGCCGGCATTCAGATAGAGGCATCCGGCGAGAAAAACAATCATGAACAGACCGTAACAGAAAATGCCCGACCCGAGAACGCCTAGAAATTTACCAATGAGAAACTGCGCGCGATGGACGGGCTTGGCCAGAAGCGTGTAGATCGTGCGCCGTTCGAACTCGCGCGGCAGCTGGCGCGCGCCCAGGACGATGACGGTCAGCGCGCTGGCCAGCCCCATGATTTGCAGAGCGGTTTCACGGTAAAATTTGATCAGATGCGGCAGGTTGAAAAAGCGGATGCTCCCGATCGCGGCGATCCCGAGAACGGAAAGCAGGACAATGGCGTATATCTCCTTGCGCCGGATCGCCTCCAGCTGAACCGTCCGAAAAATCAGGTAAATCTTACGCATCCGTCTTCACCGATGGCCGGATCATTTCCATGAAGCGCGCTTCGAGCGAATCATGCCGCGCGCTGGTTCTGATTACTTTTGCGCCGGCGGAAATCAACTGCGACAGTGTGGCGGAAAAATCCGCGATGCTGCTCGCTGCCGTCACGAAACTTGCGCCGCGCCGCTCCAGAGGGCGCCCGGCGATCCACTGGCGCGCGGCGGCTTCATCCGCCGCTTCGAACTCAATCTCGTATTGGCTCAACGGCTCAACCAGGTCCGTCACGGCGCTCTCCGCGATTTTGCGTCCCTGGTGGATCATGATGACGCGGTCGCACAGCGACTCGACCTCATTGAGCTCATGCGAGGAAAAGAAAATCGTTTTACCCCGGCGTTTTAGGTCCAGCAAAACTCCTCGCAGATCATAGCGCCCCAGCGGATCCAAGCCCGCCGACAACTCATCGAAAATGAACAAGTCCGGATCGGCGATCAGCGCCTGCGCGATGCCGAGGCGCTGCTGCATGCCTTTTGAGAAATTCCGCAGCAGCGATTCGCCCTGGTTCTCCAGGCCGACCAGCTTCAGCAGCGTCGGAATCCGCTCTTTCAGCTGCGCCCGCCCCATTCCTTGAAGGCCGCCATACAGCTCCAGCAGCTCGCGCGCGCGCATGAAGGGATAATAAAGCGAAACCTCCGGAAGATAACCGATGTGGCGCCGCGATTCCATCGAGCCGGCCGGCGCCCCGAACAACCGCGCGCTTCCGGAGGCGGGAAACATGAAGCCCATGAGGACCTTGATGGTCGTGGATTTGCCCGCGCCATTCGGCCCGATGAATCCGACGCATTCTCCCCGCCAAATATCGAAGGACAAGTCGTTGACCGCCGTGGTCTTCTTGCGTCCGCTGCGATATCCCGCGATCAGATGTTCGACTTCGATGACCTTTTCGTCCGTTCTCATAATCCTCGCGCTCCGCCGGCTCGCGCGCCGCGCCCAAAGCCGCCTGTCCGATTGAATATTTATTCACGCGCGGCGTTTCAATTCCTCAATGCGAAAACGATATTGTATGGGCGATAAGGGAGATTACAAGCTGAGTTTTTTGCCGTCTCTGGACTGCAATTTAGAATTCCGGCCAAATTTATTATTGAAAGCTAGCGCGCCACCACCGGCCTTGCGCCGGTGGAGCAATGATTTTGCTCTAGATTCGCGCTCACATATTATCCGTTCGCCCCCACCGGCCTTGCGCCGGTGGGGCGATGATTTTGCTCCAGGTTTGTGCTCCCATATCATTCGCTCGCCCCCACCGGCCTTGCGCCGGTGGAGCGATGATTTTGCTCTAGCTCAAGCCTTCCCTCCTTTTTCTCCGCGCGTTTTTTTCTGGACCCGCCCTTTCCATATAAATAAGCTTTGATAAGTTGTGCTCAGAAAATGACTCTTGAATAGAGTTGCAGCAATATCATCATGGCCCTACAGCCGTATTACACGCTACAAAACGTTACCGCGGCTTATCAGCTCAACTGGAGCGTGGACTTATTTTGGAAAAGCGCCATTGCCGATAATTCATGGCTTCCTCATCTCTCCGCCGTGATCCAGCCCGATGGCATCCATCTCCTTGAGCATAGATTTCTTCGGCCTGATATCAGTCAGATTCTTATAAGCACGCAGCCTCATCTCGCTCCCCAAAATTTTATAAAGATCATCAAAGGCCGCCTGCAATACCTTTTGCGGGAGAATCATCCGAAAGCCTTTATGAGGTACTCCCCAGTGTCAAGAGAAAAAAACGGGTTCTTTAAGGTAGCTTTAATGCCGCTCCTTGTCGGTCAGGATGCTGGTCAGTTCGTGGCCTGGGGGTACCCCAGGCCACGAACTGACCAGGTTGTAAGGATGGGT
>JAPLSP010000513.1 GCA_026398575.1 Candidatus Sumerlaeota bacterium
AGCCACCTTACTCCAAAAGCTGGCGCCGCTCCTATTTGCATGAATCTACTCTTCCTGCATGAGATTTTGCGATAAACTTATGAGAGCGCAATTTCGAATATGAGTACGAAGAGGGAGTCATCATGAGAGCACGTATCTATCTGACGCCGGGAGGCGCCGCATTAGCGGCGTTCCTCCTGGCGGGTTGGTTTATTGCATTGTGCCAGCCTTCCGGCGCCTCCGCCGAGTCCATTGGGGTGGTCAGTCACATCAAGGTGCTGTCCGATAAAGTCGCGGATGTTTCCAGCATGGAAGCCTGGAAGCATTCCTTCATCAAGGACAATATGACGAGCGCGCAGCAGGCCGTGGCGATTTGGAAGTCCGTCTCAATGTTCCGCTTTCAAGACAATCCTTCGATTGAGTTCCTGCACGAAGACTGCGTGAGCGACGCGATCAAGACGTTCAATGTTTACGGCTACGGCATGTGCTGCTGCGCGTCGGCGAACATTGAGTGCCTGGCGCGATACTGCGGGATGGAGGCGCGCGGCTATGGCATCAATAATCATAGCGTGCCGGAAGTCAATTACGACGGCGCCTGGCATGCCTTCGACGCTTCGCTGGTCAACTACTTCCCCAAACCCGACGGCGCCGTCGCCAGCATGGATGAAATCGTCGTGGCGGTGAAGGGCTGGCTCGATCTTCACCCGGAATATCGCGACAACGGACAGAAGCTGACGCAGTTCCAAAAAGAGAGCGGCTGGACTGGATGGAGGAAAGGTCCGGAATTGCTGGCCGCCAATCCGTTTTATGACGCCGGCGGCTGGTGGCCCGCGAAGACGCACGGCTGGTACTCGACGATGCAGGAATACAGTGGAACCAACAAAACGCCGTTCGTTTATGAATACGGCTACTCGCAGGGATACCTGGTCAATGTCGAACTGCGGCCGGGCGAGCGCCTCACCCGCAATTGGTTCAACAAGGGCCTGCACGTCAACAGCGATCTGGCCGCCAACAAAGCGCCGGGCTGCATGAAAGAAAAGGTCGGCGAAGGCTCGATGGCTTATCTCAAAAACTATGACGACCTGACCAATGCGCGCATCGGCAGCGGATTATTGGAGTACGATGTTCCGCTAGCCGATGGAACATTCCGCTCCGGCGCCTTGAAAGCGGAAAATCTGGCGTGCAAGTCCGAAGACGCCGCAGGGCCTGCCCTCCATGTCAAAGACGCCGCCCAGCAAGGCATCCTGGAAATCCGGATGCCGTGCAGCTACGTGTATCTCGGAGGCGAGGCGGCGCTCAATGCCGTCGTGGGCGAAGGCGGCAAAATTCGGGTCTTCTTTTCCGATAACAATGGCTTGGATTGGAAGGAAGTCACCTCTATCGAAAAGAGCGGCGCGGAGAAAATTGACCTGGGGAAATTCGTGCTTCGGCGCTACGACTACCGGTTGCGCTTCATCCTGAGCGGCAAGGGAACCGGGCTTGACAGTCTGAGGATTTCAAACACGATCCAGTGCTCGCAGCGCGCGCTGCCCACGCTGGTCAAAGGCGACAACGCCATCACATTCACCGCCGGTCCCTCTGAGGGTACGATCACCATCGAAGGAACGTCCCTCGGCAACGCCAAAGGCAAGAACGTATCGCTCGCGGACTTCAATCCGGAACTGAAGAACGTTGAGCCGCAGCCCTATCGCGTGAAAGGCTCACCGGCTGAAATCACATTCCCAATCTCCACGCCGGGCGATATGGCGCGCCTGCGTTTCGGGGGTTTCTATCGCGCTCGCGACAAGGGTGACAAGTGGGACGCGCAGGTTTCATTCGACGGTGGCAAAACTTTCCGCAGCGTTGATACTTACGCCGGCCCGACGCAAGGCAGCTGCAAATACACAACCGTCTCCGATATTCCTTCCGGAACGCGCGAAGCCAAGATTCGCTGGATTGGAGAACAGCGCAACACGACCTGTTTATTTTTAGCGCGCATAGACGCCGACTACAAACAACCCAACGGCGGCTTCCGTCCGGTCAAGGTTACCTACGTCTGGGAAGAAGGCGGCATCGAAAAGAAGGATGCTCATGTTGCCGCCAAGCCCGAAGAGACCTATACAATCAAATGCGACTCGAAGCCGGAGATGAAGAGTATTGTTTTGGAGCTGGAAAAGCAATAATTAGTATTTTTTTGTGCTCGCTTTTGAAACAGGAAAAAGAATAAAGTGAAGACTACTTGCTGGGGATACACGCAACCCGAAAGCCCAAGAAGCGGCCCCAGCCACCCGGAATGTACGAGCCGCGATAAGATGCCCGGCATTGCTCAGTACCACCGACCCAACCGCTGCCGCGGACCACGCGGATTGTGTCATGGCTTTTGCCAACTGGATTTGTTTGCTTTTCCGCGATGTATGGGCCATACAAATCGAAACACCACTCAGCTACATTTCCGTGCATATCATATAGTCCCCAAGCGTTTTGTTTCTTTTGCCTCACCGGATGGGTCTCGAGTTTGGAATTGACGAAATACCACGCGTAATCGTCCAGCTGGTTATCCGAATCGCCGAAGCAATACTTCCTGCTCGAACCTGCGCGGCAGGCATATTCCCACTGCGCCTCGGTCGGCAGCGTAAAGGCCTTGCCGGTTTTTACAGAGAGCTTTTTGCAGAAATCCATCGCATCATTCCATGTAACCATCTCAACGGGTTTATCTGCGCCTTTAAAACCGGAGAGATTCATTCCCATGATTGCCTGGTACTGAGCCTGCGTCACCTCCGTCTCGCCCATCCAAAAGAAATCGAGCGTCACTTCATGCACTGGTTTTTCACCAGCCTCGCCGTCATTGCTTCCCATCATGAACGAGCCAGGCCTGATAGGAACCAAGTCCATCGTCACGCCGCCGCCCAAATCCACGCTGAGTTTTTTTTCTGCCGTTTTTACGGTGGCGACGGTTTCGGTACTGGCCTTGCTGGCGTCCTGCAAGATGGCCGGGGCGGGTTGGGGTTTGGCGTGGCTGGCGGCGACAAAGCAGCCGGCAGCGGTGAGAATTAAAATGGCGCGGATCAAGGCGGCGATCGGACGATGACTCATAAGGCTCCTCCTGTTTCCAGTTCATTCCTGCGATGCGGATCCCCTCTTCCTCTCCGCCATACCTAATCCAAGCTGACGACCTATTTTTTACCAGCGATCATCGCGATCCATTTCGCAACAGGAGAAATGAAGAACCGACGGATGAGGCATTGAGATTTGGGGGATCGGACGATCAGCGCGGCCAGAGGCGGAGAGAGAAAGCAATAGACGGCGACGAAGCATCTGCCCAATGCGCGCGGCAGCAGGACGTCATCGCGAAAGCGCCGCAGGACGATCACCTCATCCGCATTCGCGTCGCCGCAGGCGGCGGTTGCGATGAAACATTTGGACGCCCCAGGCGCCGAACCCAATCCATGTCTGAAAGCCAGCGCTTCCACATAGTCCTTGGCTTCCTTCAATCTTGTGTCGGTCCGCTGGCTGCGATACAACTTGATTGCTTGGATCTTTTTCCCTTCGCGCAAAAGGCTGAGCAGTTCCGCATCCTGAGGCGAAACAGGTTGGGGGGAAGCAGGTTGGGGAGAAGCAGGTTGGGGGGACGCAGGTTGGGGGAAAGCAGGT
>JAPLSP010000355.1 GCA_026398575.1 Candidatus Sumerlaeota bacterium
CGCAGATATACTTGCTTCGGAAGGGTAATACAACCTGAGAGCTGGTAATTTATTATACAGTAAGGATATATCCCGCTTTCCGGAAACTTAACCCGTAAACTCAGGCTAGCGCAAACTCAACGCCCCGCCGGCACAAGGCCCGGTGGTGGCGTGCTGGCTTTCGGTGAAAAAATTGACCGGAATTCTTAATTGCACCCGAGGACGCAGGGCGCATTTCAGCCAAGCTACCTTGGCGTGCTGGGAGAGGTCTGACAAAATAATGTGCGACAAAATAATAGCACAGAGCCATTCCCACTTGATTCAATAGCGCCGCCTTCTCATTGTTTTGTCAGACATTATTTTGTCAGAAGACCGGAAAAAGGAATCGAATTCCCCCGCGAAGACGCGCTAACATTCTGAATCGTATGTGGAGCAATTCCTGCCTGCCTGAGAGGGGGCTTTCCCATGCCACGTCTGATCGGTCAAATCCTGCTGTCTGTTATGATGACAATTCCGTTGTTTATTCCGGCGCGGGCGCAAACGCCTTTGCAGATCGCTTTTATAGACCCCGCGCTTCCCAAAGACCCGCCCGCGCGCAACGCCGCCGCGCTGGCCTTCGCCCGGACGCAAGGCCAAGTCACACGCATCAGCCCGTCGCTGGACGGCGGATGGCGCGATGAGGCGGGGGCCGTGCGCGCTCCAGAGGAATTCGATGTCGTGTGGTTTCATGAGGCCGACAGCGCCGCCGCCGCGATATTGGGCGAAGCGGCGGCAGCGGACCTGCTGAGCTATCTCGAAGGCGGTGGCGCGCTGCTTGTTTCCGGCGCGGCAGGACGGCTGATTCATGATATGGGAATCGAACCAACGGCGCCGCGCGTCCTCGGCCCCACCGGCGCAGCCTTTGTCAGCGGTATCCGCGTGATCGCAAAACATCGCTCGCATCCCGCATTCGCCGGAATGGATGCCTCGCGCCCGATTCTCCTCACCAGCAAGGGCGGAAACGCGCTTGCGGACTTTTATGGAACCGCAGGTCCGCATGGCGAATTGCTCGCCGAAGGCAATGCGACCTCGGGCGAGCGCCCGCTCGTTGAATATCGCTGGGGCAGCGGTTGCGCCATTTTTATTGGATGGCGCCTGCCGGACTTCACAACGGCGGATGACGCGCAACGCCCCAACCTTGAAAAACTTTTCGGAAATATGTTGCGCTACCTGGCGCAGAAGAACACGAACCGCGCCCGCCTGATCCGTCCCGATGAAAAGGGGCCGCTTAGATACGCGCGCCTGATGGGAATTCCTTTTTTGCGGGCCGCAAAACCCGTGACGTTCAGCGCCTCCGCCTCCGGCGAGAAATGCGCCGCATGGCTTGCGGCTGAATCCGGACCGGGCGAGAGCTATCCCGTGGAGGGCGGATTCATCCGCGAGGCGCCCGTCTCTACCACGATAAACAAGATTCAAGGCTTTGCATTGACGATGCTATCGCGCGAAAAGCCCGTGTCGCAATTCGTCGCGCGGCGGCGGACGGAACAGGGCGCCTTCGAGCAGTTCGATAAGGATCGGACTCAGGGGATGCGCGTCATCAAGCCGGAGATGAAGCTGATTCCGGCGCCGTTGAAGCCTTCGCAAATGCCGCCCGCCGAACAAAGCGTGCTCCTCGGGCGGTCGGCATTCATGGCGCCGGGAGAAGGCAAAGGCGACATCAAACCCGTCTATGAGCCCATCGAAGACGGCGGTTTTCGGATCGCAGGCAGCCGGCGCCAGTTCAACCGCCCGATCGTGCATGGGCAGAACCGCATCTGGACGGGCGACGCCGCGATTTTCCGCATGGATACCGTCACCGGCAACGGAAGCTACGCGAAAGACGAGCGCGTCTTTCCGCTCTGGCCGCGCCCGGACGCGCAGATCGGCAACGTCAACCCCTGCATGGGTGTTTTGCGCTTGGGCGTGCCCGGCGGCGGAGGGGCCAGGACGCTCTGGCTCGATGAGATGGCCACAGCCACGGCGACCATCTTCCGCCCCGGCTACACGGAATATCAGATTGCCGATCCCGCGCTGGGATGGAAGGCAACCGTTGTGATCGCGCCGGCGCTGGACTTTCACGGATTCGTCTGCCGCGTCGAGTTCGACAAGGAAACCGCGCTGACGTGGCAATACGGCGGCGTATGGTGGGAATCAGCTGAAACGCATGCCAATCAGGCCGCCATTCGCGGCAGCGATGCGCTCCTCACCGAAAAAAATCTGCCAAACGGCCTGGTCGTGGCCGGATGGGACGGCGAAGGACAAGGCCGTGCGATCCCGGCGCCTTATGGACAGCAGGCGGAATTTACCGCCGCCAAGCCGCGCCGCCTCTATCATATCGCAGCTGCATGGGGCGTGACGAGCTATGACGAGGAACGCGCGCGCAAAACGATGGCGCGTCTGGATACGCCCGCGACCGCGCAATGGCCCAAGGAGGCCGAGCGCTTGAAGCAACTGTGGTTCGATTGCTATATCCGCCGCGCGCTCGACCCGGAAAAAAATTATCGCCGGCTAATGTCCGCGCCCAACGACGAACTCAAACGCACGCGCGAGTGGTGGGACCGCCGCCGCGAGGAGTTTCAGATTCGCACGCCGGACCCGCACCTGACCGCGCTGATCAACTGGGCGCGCTGTATCACGGAGCATCACCGCCAGGGGCCGGGGCTTGTTCTCGGCGGACAAATTTGGCAGATGTATTCGCACATCTCCACCGGCTGGTACGGCAAGCAGTGGGGCGGCGATCATGAGGCGATGGCCGATTGCCTGCGCTTCTATGGCGCCATGCAGGACAAAAGCGGATTCATCCGCTGGATATCCCCCTCGCTCGTCGCTTTCAACGCGGAGAACAATACGGCATACTGGGTGGACCAGGTGTGGTTCCACTACGCCTGGACCGGCGACCGGCAGTTCGTGAAAGATCTCTGGCCGCACGTCCGCGAGGCCGTCAGTTGGATGCGCGCCCGGAATGATCCGGACGGCGACGGA
>JAPLSP010000253.1 GCA_026398575.1 Candidatus Sumerlaeota bacterium
AGCGCATTGCTTTCGTCCGTTAGGCAAAAAATACGTGATCTTAGTTCTGAGTCGGAGCACCTTGTCAGCGGTTCGCGGGTTGTTCCGGCGCCCCGGGCGTCGTACGTTTGTCCGCGCTTGAAGTTGAACGTTTGTCCGCGCTGGGCGGCACTGGTTTGCTCGCGCTGGGCGGCATAGGTTTGTTCACGCTCGGCGCCACAGGTTTATTCGCGCTCGGCGTCGTGGCCTTATCCGGAGAAACCGATTTCGCGGGCGAAAGCATCTTTTCCAGGCTGATTTTGGCCACATTGGCTTCCGGCGATCCTGGCGAGCTTGCCATGACGCGCTCATAAAGCATCTTTGCGCGGGCCGTATCGCTGCAAGCCAGAGTTTCCGACGAGGCGCGCAACAAGCACTCGAGCGAAGACTGCCCTTTGATTTCGGACTTCAGCGTATCCAAGGCGGGCGTTGAAGCAGAGACCACCGGCTGCGTTTTTTCCACGACTTCGATCAAATGCGCCAGGCGCTCATACTGCTCGGAAGCCTTCGCATGCTGTTTGGTCTCCACATAAATATTTGCCAGAATACGGTTGAAGGAGATGCTGATGGGGTTGTCCGCCAGTTCTTTTTGAATATAGGAAAAGGCTTCGTCGCTTCTGCCCAGACGCGACAACGACTCCGTCTTCATGCTGACAACCCCGTCGTCGTGGTTGTTGTCTTCATCAATGATTTTCGTGCAGACATTGACGGTCCATCCCAGATACTGCTTGCGCAATTTATCATCCTTATCGCGCTCTGCCTGGTTGGCGGCGCTCAACAGAGAGCGAGCCACTCCGACGCGCAGCTCCTGATGCGGCTTGATATCCTCATCCATCGTGTATCGGCGCATGGCGCACAGATAGAGAATTTCCCACGACCGCGCCATCCATGTGCGGCGCTCCTCGTCCGAGACGTTGGGCGCGCGCTGCGCTGCGAATTGATAGGCCTGCGCCACGCTTTGCTGGACGTTGAGCTTCTTTTCCATCTTCAGCGCTCTCTCGAAATATGAGAGCGAAAGGCGCAGATTATCGGCGATGGACTTGGGATCGCGCGCATTGCGCGCCAGGACGCCATAGACGATGCCATAGTTGAACCAGGTTTCGGAATAGCCGGGCGCGAATTTTTCCAGTTCGTCATAAGCCTTGACGGCCTCGCTATATTGCACCAGCATACTGTAGGCGTGCGCCATCTTGTAATAGCTCGTGATAAATCCAGGCCACCAGTCAATCGCTTGCTTAAAAGATTGTATGGCGGCCTGATAATTTTCCGCCGCGCGCGGCTGCTGATCAACTCCCATCTGGGAAGCGTATTGAATCTGGATTATGCCTTCATTGTTGTAATAAGCGCTCGCGAAATAGCAGACGCCGAAGAAGAGAAGATAAAGCGCCAACAGTCCCGACAGGATCATGCCCGTTATTCCCAACCGGCGATTCCAGACGGGCGAAACCCTGCCCAGCGGACTACGCTGGAAAACCGGATCAGCGGGCGTTTTGGGGAGGGCCGCCGCCGCGGCGCCGGCTGCCGCCGCACGCGCCTCCAAGTCCTCGTTGCGCATCCCCAGCATCGCGCAGGAGATCGCCAGTCCGAACTGGAACCAATGATTGACGCCGCAGACCGTCCAGCGCATATTGGGGCTTACCGTGTCTTGAATCAGACACCCAAGAATGCCGGCCATCAATCCGATTTGCTGTATCCTCAGGAACTCGGATCCACGGCGCAGAATCTGGCGGAAGCCCATCCAGAGCATGGTCCCCAGAAACGCCAGATAACATAAAAGGCCCAAAATGCCCTGTTCGCATAGGACATCCAGGTATTGATTATGGGCATAGAGATTGACATTGGCGATGCCGTTTTCGAAATAATTCTCCCTGAGATGAAACGGCGCGCAAACCAAATACCCGCCCGGTCCCGAGCCCAGGATCATGTTTTTGGGACCCTCACGGAACGTATCTATGGCGCACTGGAAAAGGATGGCGCGCGATTGCAAGGCTTTTGTGATCATCAGAAACTGGGGTTTCATCCACCACCACAGCATCACCATAAATACCAGAAGCAACAGCGACAAACCGATGACCATCGCCCATAATACGTCCGGTTTTTTGGACAAAACGTGTCCGATCGTGATGGACATCACGAAGTAGAAAATCACGATCAGGAAGAGGACGCCATCGGCGTCGTTGGACCTCGCAAGGACGATGGAAATGCCCGCGAGGACGGCGGTCGTAAATCCCAGAATCGGCTCCCACCATGAACGGAATGGCGCCATGAACAGATTGACCGCCAGCGGGAACACGATCACCAGGAAGGCGGCATAAAAGTCCGAGTTGAGGATCGTGGAAAACATTTCATGATTGCTTGCCAGCGTGTAGAGCAGATCATAGATGCGGCTGCGATATAAGGGCGGGCCCAGGGGGAACAGGGCGTTTATCAACAACCGGCAGCCGCCGTAATAATGAAAAAGCCCGAATAGAACCACCGCCAGGCAGATGCCGACGTAAATGGTGACGACCTTGCGAAAGATTTTCTCCGTCTTGATGCAGGCAGTGACGATGAAGAAAGGCGCAAACACCGCATAGTACCAGCTATTGGTGAACCAGGCGCGCCAGGGCTTGAAGGCCGTGAACGACGATATCAGCGAGACGATTACGAATCCGATGATCGGAAGCCAGATTCGCGGCGGAATCGGCGCGGCCTCTCCGCGAAAAAGAATGTAGAAAAAGCCCAGCCAGCATAATGGCAGGAGCATGAATTGAAGCGTTGGTTTGATTTCGTCCAGGTTATTTGTGTATGAGGTGAACAGCACGAGAATTGCCGTCAGCGTGACCATCAAAAAACCGAGCAGCATGACATTGAGGGGCGTGGTCTGCCATGCTTTGTCTTCGGGAAACAATCGTTTGCCCACAGTTTATATGCTCCTGGATAAAAATGACTAAGATTATGATCTTCCGTGCCGTGCGCCGCATGAATGATACGCAGATAATGCGCTTATGCCGCTGATTTTTGCGCACGTGCAAATCGCATCCATTAAACAGGCCAAATATTTTGCAGGTTTTGCCGGCCCCAAGTAAAGGCATTTTATCGGTTTGCCTCGAACCTCATCTCACCGTCTTATTTTTTTTCCAAACTGCTGTAAGGACCCATCGAGCAGGCCGACTCTCTGCTTTCGCAACTAAAGAAGATGTCTGAGTTCGATTACGGCGCCACGCGCTCCGGGCTGCTGCTGATCGCGTGGGGATTGTTCAAGAAGCTGGTATTGGCCAACCGCTTGGCTGTCTATGTTGACAGCGTATATAACTATGTTCATGACTACACCGGTTTGGCGTTGATTCTCGCCACCTATGCTTGTGCGCTGCAGATTTACTTCGATTTTTCCGGCTATACCGATATGGCGCGGGGCGTCGCAAGGATTTTCGGCATTGAACTGACCGAGAATTTTACTAGCCTCTTGCATTGTTGGAATGAGAATTCGGCTCTCACTTGGAAATTTCAAATTTCAGATTTCAGATTTCAAATTTCAGATTTCAAATTTCAGATTTCAAATTTCAGATTTCAAATTTCAGATCCCAAATTTCAGATCTCAAATTTCAAATTTCAAATTTCAAATCCCTTTGTCTGGAATTTCCCGGGTGCTACAGGCGCTACAGGGACTTGATCGCGATGAGCGTGCAATCGTCAAACTGATCGGCCCCGCCCCGGAATTCGCGGACGGCCCCAAAAACGTATTCACATAAATCCATCGCCGGCCGGTGCAGATTCTGTTCGACCTCGTCCAGGAGCCGCGATGCGCCGAAGAGCTCGGTCTTCTCATTGGCCATGTCGGTCAGACCGTCGGTATAGAGGAAAAGCGTGGCGCCGGGCGGCATTGCGACCTGCCCGACGCGATACTCGGTATTGTCCAGCAAACCCAGAAACAGGCCGCCTTCGTCCAGTTCGATGCGCCGCCCATCGGGCAGATACAACAGGGGATAACAATGGCCGGCGTTGACGTAGGTGAACGTGCGCCGCGCTGAGTTCAGGATGCCGAAGACGCAGGAGACGAACATATTGTCGGTGGCGTCGCGGCAGATGGCGCGGTTCATTTGCGACATGATCTCGCGGACTTCGGCCATCAGGTTCGAGGCGTAGATTTGCAGCGAGGCGCGCATGACCGCCGTCAGCAGGGCGGCCGGAACGCCTTTGCCCGAGACGTCGGCGATGGCCAGCGCCAGCTCCTTCGGTCCCCGCGGAATATAATCGAAATAATCGCCGCCGACCTTGGTGGCCGGGACGCTGAGGCCCCAGATGTCGAATCCCGGAAAATCCGGCGCGGCGCGGGGCAGCAGATTCGTTTGGATCGCGCGGGCGATTTCCATTTCGCGCTCGATGCGTTCCTGCTGCACGACCCGCGCATGCAGGCGGGCGTTGGCGATCGCCGTGGCCGCCTGGTTGATGATGCCCGTGACCAACTCCAGTTCCTCGCGCTGATAGGGGAACAACGAGGATCGGCTGTCGAGGTAGATTACGCCCAGCACTTTGTCGCGATGAATCAAGGGCGCGCAGATGGCCGAGCGGATTCGATGCGCCACGACGCTCTCGGAGGCGGAAAAGCGGACGTCGCGCGAGGCGTCGCTGACCAGAATCGCCACGCGCTGGGCCATGCATTGATCCACGATCGAGCGGCTGATGTGGATTTCCGAAATCGTCTCGGCCACTCCGCGCACGGCGCGCGGGAGCAGGCGGCTGTCCTTTTCATCCACCAGCATCAGGATCAGGGAATCGGGCGTGAGGACTTTTTGCAGAATGACGCAGATCTCGTCCAGCAGCGAGTTCAGGTCGAAAATCGAGCGAATCTTTTCGGCCACCTCATACAGGATCGCCAGACGCTGCATCGGATCGCCAACCGCGGCGCCGCGCGCTGCTTCCAAGTGCGCAATGGGCGGTTGTGTCTCGCCGGCAGCCACCGAGCTTTCGAGCTGGCCCCATTGCGAAGACTCGTCGTCCACCAGCTGAATCTGCGTCGAGTCATCCTTTCTCGGAGGGGCGATGGCGCCCTCGCCGGCGTCGAAAATCAGGATGGTATCGCCCATGCGCAGGCGGTCGCCGTGCTTGAGCGGGTGATCTTGCGACACCACCGCTTCATTGACATAGACTTTGTTTTTGCTGTCCAGATCATGCAGAAGAAAAGCCGTTCCATCGCGGACGATTTCCGCGTGCTGGCGGGAACAACGCCGGTCGGGGATTTGAAGATCGCAGATGGGGCTGCGCCCGAGCAGCGTGCGCGGCTTGACCAGCTCATAGACCAGTTTGCGATCCGCTTCAATCTCGATGATGAGCTGCGCCATAGTTTATAATTCTCCGATGATCGCGCGCGCTTTGCCTTGGCCGTTCGATCCGTTTGCGCGAGCTCCGCCCGCCTCGGCGCCAATGATTGAAAGCGAATATAGCCGCACGGCGGCTCTGGGATCAACCCGATTTAGATTGCCTGCGCCAAAATCCGCCCCAGTTCCTCGTCCGTCAGCGCGATGGGGTTGCCTTTCATACTGCTGGCCGCGCGCGCCTTTGCAACGAGCGCGGGGATGTCATCCGGCTTCATCCCATAGTTCGACAGAGGCGGCACGCGCAATTTCCCGCACAAACGTCCGACCCATTGAGCGCCTTCGCCTGCCTTCGCCTGCGGATTTCCCGTCAGCAGCCGGGCGACTTCACGATAGCGAATCAGCGCGGGGGCGCCGGGAACGCGGCTTTCGAGCGCCCGGACGTTGGCTGCCATCACGAAAGGCAGCAAGCGCGCGCATACGCTGCCATGGGGCGCGGGGAACATGCCCCCCAGCGGCGCGGCGAAACCGTGGACGGCGCCCAGCTTGGCGTTGGCCAGCGCCAGGCCGCCAAACAAACTGGCGACCGACATGTCTTCGCGCGCCTCGGCGTCGGCGCCGTTTTCGTATGCGCGCGGGAGCGCCCGCGCCGCGCGCTGCAACCCCTCGCGGCACAGTCCGTCCGTCAGCAGATTCGGCGCGTTGCAGACAAACGCCTCCATCAGCTGCGTCAGGGCGTCCAGGCCCGTGGCGGCAGTGACGGCGGGCGGCATCGTATGGGTCAGCAGCGGATCCACCACGGCCAGCCGCGGCAGCATCAGCGGGCTGCGCATCGAAACCTTGACGCGATGCTCGGGCGAGAGCAGCACGGCATTGCGCGTCACCTCGGCGCCGGTTCCAGCCGTCGTCGGGATCGTGATGCAGGGCGCCGAGGCTTTCGTCAAGGCGGCGCCCCGCCCGATCACCTCGAGGTAATCCAACAAATCGCCTTCGTTGGTCAGGAGGGCGGCGATGGCCTTTCCGGCGTCGAGCGGGCTGCCGCCGCCCATGGCTATCACAACGTCGCGCAAGGATTCGCGCCCCTGGCACGCGACTTCGTGAACTATCGCTGTTGTTGGCTCGCCCGTGACGTTGAAAGAAATGCAGTCTATTCCCTCTTGCCGCAGTTGATCGAGGAGCGCCTCGCCATGCCGCCGGACGCCGCCGAAGTCAGCCACGATCATCGCGCGCCGCCCCATCGCAGCAGCCAGCGCAGGAACCTCGGCCAGCGTTCCAGGCCCGAACAAGATGCGTCCCGCAGTGGCAAACTCAAAGCGCATGAATTGCTCCTATCTCTAATTCGGCAGTATCAAGCCGAAAATTATCGCATTGTTTATCTTGGGCGTATCCCAAGGCAGTTGCCGGCAAGACGCGGCGGCCATTATTCTGACAAAATGATGTCTGATAAAACGATGAAGGCACCTTGCCGTCGAATCAGGCAGAAATACCTTGGCGCTATTATTTTGTCGCACATTATTTTGTCAGACTTCCCCCCGCACGCCAAGGTAGCTTGGCTGAAATGTGCCCGTTTACTTTGCCTTCCAACCATCCTCGCTTGGGAAAATGTTATAGAATTTTATCGCAGTCCTCGGCTCGGACATCATGTCCGCCACGGCGTCGCGCCAGCGCGCATAGTGCGCCGTTTCCTTGTGTTTCGCAGGGTCCTCGACGGCGCGATAAACCTCCAACAGCATGAATCGCGTCGGATCGTCTTGTTGCTGGATGACGTCGAACCGCGCAATGCCCGGCTCTTGGAGGCTGTGACGCGCGTTGTCCAGCGAGGCCGCCGTGAACGCCTCGATCTGCTCCGGTTTCACATGAACGTTGACATGTACGATATACATGGCGCCCTCCTATTATCGAAATGCAAAATGAAAAACGAAAAATTGAAAATGAGACTGGGCGCGACAGACATAGCATGCAAAGCTATGCGCTCCCGTTTTCGGGATGGGCAGTTATTTTGCATTTCTCATTTCTCATTTTGCATTAAGTTGCGGCTTGCCCATGGTGACAAATTCCTCTTCGCTCAGCACGCCGTCCTTGTTGGTGTCGAAGGTGGGGAACCGTCGGCGGCCTTCGGCTTCATCCGGAAATTTATTGAGATACTCTTCCAAAGTCATCTTGCCGTCGTGGTTTGTGTCCTTGTTCTTGAAGATCGCCGCGCGATCCAGAGCGGGCTTTGCCGGCGCGTCGGTTTTTGCTTTGGCCGCCTGGCGCGGCTTGTCCACCGGCTCGCCGCGGGCTGCCGCTGTCTCTCGCGCCTTGCTCGGCGGCAGCGTTTTCTGCCACGCCAGCGCCTTGGCCGTGAGTTCTTTAACCATGTCCGGATGCTCCAAGGCGACGTTGCGTTTCTCGGAGAAATCTTTTGGGATGTCGTAAAGCTCCGCGCGGCTGCCGTCGTGGTTGACGAAGAGTTTCCATGCGTCGTCGCGGATTGCAAGCATCGGCGGCTGATACTCCTCGCCCCAGACGCGGAAGAGCCATTCCCAATATAGCGGCTTGCGGCGCGGACGCAATTGCCCCAGCCAGATGTCGCTCACGTCCTCGCCGTCCGGTTGGACGCTCTCCGGCACGGCGACGCCGGCTAGTTTGCAGATCGTCGGCAGCCAGTCCACTCCCGCGATCACGCTCGTTTCGTCCACGCGGCCGGCGGCGACCTTGCCCGGCCAGCGCAGTACGCCAAACGTGCGGATGCCGCCTTCATACATACTGCGCTTGCGCGCGCGCAGCGGGCCGGTATTGCCGACGCCGGCGTTGGAGGCGTTGCCGATGTGGTAGTCCTCCGCGCCGTTATCGCTCGAGAAAAACACGATGGTGTTGTCGCCAAGTTTGAGATCATCGAGCGCCTGCATCAGCCGCCCGATTTGCGCGTCGAGGTCTGTCAGCGAGGCGCAGAAGACCTGCATCTGGCTTTTCAGGTCCTTGGCCGCGCCGAGATATTTCTGCATCCATTCGCCAAACGCCGGATCGTCGGCGCGCGGAGCGAGCGACTCATAGACTTTGAGCTGTTCCGGCGTCGGCTTGAGCGGCGCGTGCGGCAGCAGCGTCCACACGTTGACATAGAACGGGCGTTCCCGGTTGGCTTTGATGAACTTGATCGTCTCGTCCACGATCATCGCGCTGGACTTGGCGCGGAAATAGGGATCGGTTTGCTCGGGCGTGCGCCGCTTGCCATCGGGTGGCGTTGAGCCGTCATCGCCGAGGGCCGGAGCGTCAGGACTGCCGTTGACGGTTCGGGATATTTCGATCCCATAGGCGTCGGGGGGCGGCGCGCCAGAGCCATTGCCGAGATGCCATTTGCCGAAGTGGGCCGTGGCATAGCCGGCGTCGCGCAGCAGTTTCGTGATGGTGATCGCCTTGGGATCGAGCCAGTCGGGCATGGCGCGCGACTCATTGAGCGAGTGATCGGCGAAGTGGCCGTGGATCAGATGCCGCGCCGGATAATGCGACGTCATGAACGCGCACCGGCTGGGCGAGCAGACGGTGGCGGCGACGTAGAATTGCTTGAACCACGTCCCCTGCGAAGCGAGCCGGTCGAGGTTGGGCGTCTTGACGTACGGGTGTCCGGCAAAGCGCGCGTCTCCCCAGCCCTGATCGTCGGTGAGGATGAAAATAACATTGGGCCGTGTCGCCTCGGCGGCGTGACCGGTGTTTGCGAACGCCAGCGTCAACGCAGCGGATGCGCAGAGGAGGATGAGTATTCGGATTCCGAGTTTCATTTTTCGAGCCTCGCTGAGATACTGAAATATTTAAGCCCAATCGCTTCTGCCTTGGATCACCCCTGTTAGAACAACAGTGACAGAAATTCGCCCAGATACATCCGCCACACCGGCCATTCATGCGCGCCTTCAGACGGACGCCATGTATTTTTGACGCCATGCTCCGTCATCCATTTCGTCAGATCCTCCGCTCTTGCGAAGCCTTTGTCCTGCTGGCCGCAGCCGATCCACAACAGCTTCAAATTCTTCCTGCTCGTTTCGGCATTGTCAATCAGACGCTTGTACGCGGTGTCCGGTTCCCTGGCCAGCCCGGCGCTCCACACTCCAACGTATCCGAATAACTCCGGGTGGTTGAGGCCGATGCTGGCCGCCTGGGCGCCGCCCATCGAAAGCCCGGCGATCGCCCGATGATCGCTATCCGCAATAACCCGGTACTTCGCCTCCACCAGCGGAATAACGTCATTCAGCAAATCCGCTTCAAACAGCCTCAACGACCGCCCCCGCTCGATGGCCGTATCGCTCGTAGTCTGCGCCGGCGGGGGCACGTGCCCGAGCGGCATTACAATAATGGCGGGTTTCGCTTTCCTTTGGGCTAGAAGGTTGTCCATGATTTGATTGGCCCGGCCAATCATTGTCCATCCCGACTCGGTATCGCCCGATCCGTGCAGCAGATACAGCACGGGAAACTTGGCGTTGCGTCTGCCGTATCCCGGCGGCGTATAAACATAAACCCTGCGATCGGCGGCGAGTGTTGTTGAGTGATACCAGTGGATCGTCACCTGGCCGTGCGGCACATTCCGCATTTCATAGAGCGCGGGCTTCTTGGCGGGGATCGGCAGAAGACTGCTGGTCGGTCCCTTGATGTCCGGATTGCCCGGATCGGCCATGGATACGCCGTCCACCACGAAACTGTAATCATAAATCGCCGGCGCCAGCGGACCGAGAGTGACGCTCCATACGCCCTCGGAGTCCTTGACCATCGGGCGCGCGCCAATCTGACCGGCTACCGAGACTTCCAACGCCTTCGGCGCCCGCAGACGCATTGTCACGGTTCGGTCCGGATAAATCTCCGACGCCACGCGCGGCGGCGGCGCATTGGTAGCTGCCGGCTGCTGCTTGGTCCGCGTCGCCGCGCAGCCCAGGGCCATTGCCCCAACGAGCAGAGCCATTGCCCCAAGAAGCAGCATTCCTGAATTTCGATTGAGTCGCGTCACAAATCCTCCTCTGTCCTGCGAAATTGTTGGATTTGGTCTTTCAAACTCCAGTTTTCCCCGAAGGGGAACCACAATCATAGCCGTGGGTGATGCGAAGCGATAGCGGAGCGAACCCACGGTAGCGGCATTCAAAACCATTGGTCCCCGAAGGGGGCCAACGTCGTCGCCAAAACAACCCTATCTTCTCTTCCTCAAAAAGAAAACCTTCAGATACGACGTCTCCGGCGTTTGAAGGTGAACGGGGTGGTCCCAGGATTGCCCGCTTTGAATGGCGATTGAAAAATCCGAATGCGCGTCCTTCGCGGCCATGGTCAGCATATCTCGAAAATCATCGAGGCCAACGTTATGCGAGCAGGAACAAGTGATCAGCAATCCGTCCTCGCTCAGCAGCTTCATGGCGCGCAGATTGAGCTCGCGATAGGCCTTCAAGGCGTTTTCGGCGTCCCGTTTGCTTTTGGCCAGCGCGGGCGGATCGAGGATGATGACGTCGAATTGCCTGTTTTCGGCGACCGCCTTGCGCACGAATTCAAAGACATCCGCTTCCTCGAAGGCGCAACGTTCCGGAGGCAGATGGTTGCGGCGCGCGGCGGCCCGGGCCAATTCCAGCGCGGCCTGCGAGGAGTCAATCCCCAACGTTTCGCGCGCGCCGTGAACCGCCGCGACCAGTGACCAACCGCCGACGTAGCAGAACAAATCCAGAACGCGCTTATCCTTGAAAAAAGGGATCGCCAGCGTCCGATTTTGAACTTGATCGAGATAGTATCCGGTCTTCTGCCCCTCCAGCAAATCCGCCAGCACGATGGCGCCGTTTTCTTCGATCTCGCACGGCGCGCGCATTTCGCCGTGGATGCAGCCCTTGGTTTCCTCCAAGCCTTCGACCGTGCGATAAGGCACATCGCTGCGCTCGATGATGGCGCGGGGCGAGCACACTTCGATGAGCGATTCCATCAGCGCCGCGCGCCGCGCCTCCATCGCGAAGGTCGAAATCTGAATCACGAGTTGATCGCCGAAGACGTCAACGATCAGCCCCGGCAGTCCATCCGATTCGCTGTGGATCAGGCGATAGGAATGCGGCAGCGGCCCAAAAGTTTCGCGATAGGCGCGCGCCGCCTGCAATCTTCCTGCGATAAACGCGCGGTCGCAGGGTTGTTCCCACAATCGCGAATAAATCCGCGCGCGGATCATCGAGGACTTGCTGAACAGCCCCATCCCAAGGAATTTTCGCTTGCCGCTGAAAACCTTGACCTCGTCTCCTGGCTGCGGCTCACCCTCTATCGCCTCGACTTCATTGGAAAACACCCACAAATGCCCGCGCTCTGCCCGCCGTCCCACGCGTCGTTTCAATGTGATGGCTTTGGCAGTCATAAGGGGTCGGGGGTCAGGGGTCAGGGATCAGGAAAAGTGCTGCTGACTCAACGTCCAATGTCCAACAGGGAATATCCAATATCCAACTGCAAATCATGAATTGCAAATCACAAACTGCGAACTGAAAACTGATAACTGTGAACTCGGAACTCGGAACTCGGAACTCGGAACTGCTCAGTAATCCAGCGTTATAATGCGCCCAGAGGTGAAAAAGAAAAAGGCATCCTTTTCCGCAATCTTCACACCTGGCAGCAAGTCATCCTGTGTTTTCCCGGCGGCGCTCAGACAATCAGGACAGGCATAAACCCCGATGCCTTTATCCACCAGTTTTTTGATCTGATCGCGGGAGAAGGAAAATTGCGCATAGCTCAGATTCTGCGAATCCTTCAACGCCACCTCAATCCCCTTCACGTCCATATAGACCAGCACGTCCCGATCCGCCGACATGGTCACGGCCATGTTCAAAGCCATCAATACACGCTGAGGGCTGTCGGGGCCGCTGCTGATATGAATGATGACTCCATCGCGCCCGCCCATCCCCGGCATGGCGCATCCTCCGCACAGCAAGACGCCCGCCAAAAGCAAAAGAAATGGAAATACCCTTCTCATAATAGACTCTCCTTTATGGCGCCCAGAAATCGCAAAAAGAAACTTTAGCATTGCGCGCGCGCTGGTCAAGGGCAAGATTATCGCAAGTATGATTGCGGGCGCATTCCAGAAGTGCATTGCCCTCCGCCACCACCGAGCCTCGTGCCGGAAGAAAAGATTCAT
>JAPLSP010000177.1 GCA_026398575.1 Candidatus Sumerlaeota bacterium
TACGATTATTCATAAGATTGGCGATGCAAAAGCGGCAGCAAGCAACCGCACTCCAAATGCTGGCGCTGCTCCTACCCGCATTAATCTTCTCTCCCTCACATGAATATCCATAATGTATTTATGTCAACGAATTTTCGAATATTTGCACGAGGTGAACGATGCACAATGCATTCTTGGATCGGAGGTTCCGGCCATGAAAATGTATTACTACGCCGATACAGATTCTCTTTATATGGAGCTATCTTCGCGCGTAAGCGCGGAGAGCGAGGAAGTGTCGCCGGGGGTCATTTTGGATTTTGACGCCGCAGGCGTTTTGGTTGGCCTCGATATGGACAACGCCTCCCGCAAACTCGATCTCCAAGAACTCAGGCTCCATCGCTTGATGCTGATTACTGAAACCATCTCTGCCTGATAACACTCAGAACCGGTCTGCAATTAACTGCGGCCACTGCTACGCTGTGCTTCTCGGCGCTTCGGCAGCAATGGATCCTGCGCCGTCGCCGCTCAATATGGCGCCCGCCGCTGCGGCGCCGGCAAGAAATGTCCTGCGGTTCATGGCATGTGCTGATTGGCGCAGGCCTAAATTCGTTTTCAGGCCAACCGTCGCCGAATCCATGCCGGATTTCTCCGGCAATCGAGCACCGCGTAAATGCGAACGATACCCTCTTCTATGCAATAGTAGATGGCGAAAGGAAATCGCTTGGATAGCATTCGGTAGTACCGGCCGAAATGCACGCTGTGGACGCCCGCATGGATTTGCAATGAGTCAATATCCGAGAATAGCGAATCCAGAAAGTATTCGCCAAGATCTTGCCGCTGCTTCTCGTAAAAGATATATCCATCCGCCAGATCTTGGCTGGCCGAATCAAGTATCTCGATCATCATTTTACTGACTCTCGGATTTTCTTCTTGGCTTCTTCCCAGTCCAAGGAGGATTCCTTGCCTTGTTCAATCAATATTTCCCTATCGCGCAGGACTTCCCCATGCCATGAAGGCGATGGAATGTTCTCGGAATTCTGGCACAAATCGCTCCAGATATCTTCCAATGCGCGCAATTTTTCCGGCAAGGTCATCTGCTCAAGCGGGATTGTGACGCTCATAATAGTTGCTCCTGATGAATCCCATGTTCAGCAAAGCATTTGTTAGCTAAAAAAGCCGGTCTTTGCCAACCACAAGCTAACAACCTGAGTTTGTGTCTTGTAAGGCAGCGCTGTCAACGGCGGATTCCAAGCAGGGAACCGCGAGATCGCGCGGGGCTAATTCACTTCATCCTTATTTAGTTCTCGCCGCGATTTCAACTGACAGCGGCGCGGCGCCAGTCCAGTCAACCGCGACTCGCTCCGGCGCGGGGTGCGTGAGGCGCGGGCTTTCGGCGGAGGGCGGGGCGTCGCGCCCGATCAGCTCCAACCCCGCCGCCAGATAGGTCTCGCCCAGCGATCGAAAATCGAAAGAACGCTCAGGGCCTTGATAGCAGACCGCGTCGAGAAAAACAATGTCGCCGCTGTCATCCGGATTCTTCGCGGTTTTGGCGTCATCGCCGGATTCCTTTAGGTCCCTCCGGTCCCTGCTGTCCCTCGGGTCCCTTCCGGCGCTCCCCAACTCCCATGGCGCCGGCTTGCCGTCGAAGGCGCCTGGCAAAACATGAATCACCGCGCGCCATCCGCCGGCTACGAGCGCGAAACGATTATCGCTCAAGCGGACCGCGCTCACTCCGCGCCCTGCAAGTTGATAGCGCAAACGGAAATCCTTCGCGGTGAAAATGCCGTCCTTGGGGCGATCCAGGGTGATATGGAAATCGCCGCCGCCAGGCTGCGTTCCGATTGCGGTCAATATGCGCGCGCCTTTCTGGTCATTGCGAAGGATAGCCGACGAGAAATCGCGCCCATCATGCAGGAAGCGCAGCTTCAAACAAACCGCCGCGTCTGCGTCCGTCTTCCAATAGCCAATCAGCGGACGGCGCTGAGTCCAGAAGCAATCGCGATTGACCGATCCAAGGCACGCCTCCTGCGAAAGCCAGGTCGTTCCCCAGATCGTCAGCGCGTCATCCTTATTTTTGATAAAACATCGGCGGATTTCAGACGAGCCGTCCGGCAGCGTTCCTTTCGGCAGCGCGAGAAAGCGGGGCGCCAGGTCCCCGGGACACGGCAGTGGCGCCACATATTCCGGACCTGCGAAATCATTCGGCGGGATGGAAATCGTCTCGCCGCCATTGCCACGAACGATCAGCGTGGCGCTGGTCTGCCGCGCCAGGCGCCGCGCGGTATCCGTCGTCAGCCAATCGCTGTAAGCGCGGCTATGGGGGCCGGCCCATTGTCCGGCGCCGGGATGGAAGTGGTCCGCGATGACGGTCCAGGCGTGCCGGCGCAGCCATTCGGCGTCTTCGCGCGCCTGCGGATCGCGCACGATTGCCAAGATGCGCTCGACTTCATGCAGCGCGACCATCGTATAAGTAGGGCTGTTGTATTCATTGAAGTCGCCCTGTTGCTTTGTAAAATCCACCATCGCGCGCAGCCGGCGCCGGCCATAATCCAGCAGACCCGGCTCCTTCAGCATTTCGCCGGCCATCAGCGTAACCCCCCCGCCCATGATCGCGATGTTGGTATAGCCCGGGCCGACGTTGCGCCGCTCGATGGCTCGCGCCGCATGACCCAGCGCCGCGCGCATTTGGGTCTGCAGCTCGGCGGGCAGCCGTTCCGGGAATCCCGCCAGCATCGAGGCCAGCCGCGCGCCGCAGAAATCCGCCCAATTCCAATCGGGCGGCGACATCTTGGCGAGCGGCTCTTCATAGAACCAGGACCAAATGCCATAAGTTTTGCTGGCGGGATCGGTGTCTTGAAGCGACAGGACCTTGGCGATGACTTCGCACGCGCGCGCCTGATATTTGGGATTCGCGCTCATCAGCAGCGCATGAGCGTAGTCGAGCGATTCTCGCGTCGAATGAATCCGGATGTCCCCCGTCAGGCGCGTGTGATAGCCCGGGCTTTTCAGAGGCCCGCCAAAGAGGCGCAGTTCCGGATCGTAGCGCGATTCCCGTTCTTTGAGATAGGTCTCCAGCGTCATAGGCTCGCTCCCAAAGGCGGCGCCCGAAAGAATAAGGAAAGCGGATAAACAAAGCGTTTTAGGAGCTACATTAGCTACCATTGGAGTCTCTGATTGTTAGTAACATCTAAATTTGTATAACTACTTTTTATGCAAGCGCATAGAGAATTGCCTTTTAGGGAAAAATGTCAACAGATATTCATCAATATCAGTGATTAAAAATTTGCCAGATTGAGACATTTCCCTTGTTTTGGGGGGCATAATGCTCTATTATCCCGCTTGTGTGTGCGCCAATGGGCGTTAATATTCTGAGATTTTCACAAAATGAAGCGAATGCGCAGGGTGTGGCGGATATTGAGTGTGGATGCGGCGTTATGGGCAGTGCGCTGGCGCGTGAGGGGAGGATGGACGCTAATCTTGATAATATTAGCGTTGGCGATAGCGGCCTGTCATCCGCGCCAACCATTTGATTTTCCACTGCCTCCTCCCGATCCGCCCGTTCCGTAAGTTTGAAGTGACCAGATTCCTGGATTTTATGGAGGCAGTCTTTCCGATGCTGCAAGGCGATTTCCCCCCAAATAAAACCAATGCAAGGAAAGCCGCGCGCCCAACCACAGCGGAGTGGCTGCTATGGGGCTTGGCATTGGCGTTGCTGGGCGGATGCGCGTCTCCCTCCGGCCCTTCCGTCATCGGAAAGGCGCGCATTCAGGCGCCGTTGCCGCCGGGAGAATGCCGCACTCGCGCGCTGACGGCGGCCTATGGCGACGCATTTTCGCAAATGCAGGAGACGGCGCGCAAAGAAACCATTGGGGGAGAAACCATCGGCCAGTGGATGGATTCTTCGCCGTATGTCGCCGCGCGCGTGCGCCGCGCGATTCAGGATTCAAAAGTCATGCGGCAGAAGTTTTATGACGATGGGCAGGCCATCGTGACGCTTGAGATGAATCTGGCTTCCATCCGAGCCGCCGCTATCGAAGCGCGAAGCGAGGTAAAGTAGTAAATGATTGGGTTCTCAACGCGCCTGCGAGTTGATGTCAATGAATCATTTTTCTTTCTCATCAAAATCCTGCTTTTCATTTTTGCATTGCTGTTATAAAATAGGATAAGATTAACCCGCTTCTCTAACAACGATGTGATTTGGCGCCATCTCAGCTTATATATGGTTGATGCCTGATGACGAACGAACTGCCTGAAGAAACTTCTGCCGCCCGGGTTCATCGCCTGATAAAGCGGTCAAGCGCCGCTTCCAAGCCTGCAACCGCCAACGTGGGCGCCTCGAGCCAGCCCCATGAGGAAAAATCCGCCCAACTCATGACGATGAGCGCGCCTTCGCCGGCCGGGGAGATGAGGGATAAAACATTGCCGAATACCGCGCAGCCGGACAAGCTTGCCGCGGCGCCGGCGACCTCCGCGCGTCCCGAGCCGGTAGCCCAGACGCAATTAGGCGATATTTTATGGCTGGATGATGGGACGGTGGTTGTCTATCGCCAACCGGTTCCCAATCAACAAAAAGAGTATGCTTACCAGCTGGCCGAAAAAGGGGCGCTCGAAGTGCGTTCGCTCGTGCTCGCGCATTATCATCCCCGGCTGTTGGGGCGCTTGAACAGCGATTTGCTCCGGCTTTTCATTCGGGATAAGCACTGGGTGCGCGATGCGGTGCTGTATCATCTCGATCACTGGAGTTTTGGCCGCTATCTGCCCAGCTCCAATGGATCGCATCTGAATGAAGAGCCGGCGCCGGACGCGCCGGCGCCGGACGCGCAGGAGCCGGCGTTGAATTTCGCCGCCGAGGGCGCCTTGCGCGCGGCGAACGAGGATATCCCCGCCGCGCTGCAAGACAACCCGAACGCTCCACCGACGCTGCGACGCGGCGTGCAGGTCACTATCCGTCATGGCGTTCATGCGTGGGAAGCCGTCTATTGGGGGCGCAACGACAAAGGCGACATCGTGGCGCATCGCACCGCCCAGTTCTGGCAGTTGGCGCACGTGGACCTGAAGCATTTTGGCGACCAAGTTGAAATCGGCGCCGTTCTGTCCGAGCAGGAAATCAACGACATCGCCGATGCGATCATGCCGAACCGCAAGTAGTCCGCCTTCCGAGTGTGCCTCGCGGTGTAGCTGCTCTCTAAGCACAAAATCTTAATCGCCAGGCAATAAAAGACGCGGTCTATCCAGATTGGCGCCGAATGGTGGGCCGTCCCGCTCCGTCGGGCGGCCATCGCGCGCCAAGGCCGTCCGACGGAGCGGGCCGGCCTACCATTCGATGCCAGCTCTAATAGGCACGCTGATGTATTTCATGAGACTTGGCGCCTGGCTATAAGCCGGGATGCGCCCCGCCTTCTTCCCCCTTGAAATTTGCCTTGCAAAAGCGGCGGTAAATAAATATCATATTTCTTTTCAATCCTGAAAAGAAGGGGGTATGAGAGCATGTCTTCATTTATTTCCCGCATGCGCGCGCAAGGATTCACGCTGATCGAACTGCTGATCGTCATCGCCATCATCGCAATTCTGGCTCTGATCGCGATTCCCAATTTCCTCGAAGCGCAAACAAGATCGAAAGTGGCCAGGGCCAGGGCGGATGAACGGACGATGGTGGTGGCAATTGAAGCTTATTTTGTGGATAATAATGAAATGTTTCCTGATGGCAACGATCCAAACGTTGATCTGCCAGGCTTGACGTTCGAGACTGAAACGGGTATCAAGTCTGACGCGGTGGACAATGGCGTTGGCGCCGCCTATAGACAAGGCCTGCTGCGAACGTATCACCGGGTAAGATTCCTGACAACGCCCATCGCATATATTACTTCGATCCCCATTGATTCCTTCAGCAAAGTCCTGCCGTACGGCTATGAGACTTGGTGGGACGCCACCAATAAAAGACCGTATTTCTGTCTTATCACCTCGCTTGGGCCCGACCGGGATTTAGACAGTGGCTATGGCAGCTCAAACAGCGTTTATGACCCGAGCAATGGAACCATCTCGAATGGCGACATCTTCCGCACCGCCGCCGTTTCCAACCGCTACTGGGTGACTTATTATTTCGGCGGCGATTTCAAGATTGAATAGGAGCGAATCGCTATGGGAACGAACCTGAAACGACGGGAATTCATCCAAGCCGCCGCAGCGGCGGGAGCGTTTGCAGTTGCAGGCCCCTGCGTTTTTGCCGCCGGCGCATCGCCCGCTCTCCCAACAATCATCAGCCCGGGATGCCGCACATCCAAAGTGCGCGTGGCCAAACTCTACGTGGGCAGCCTCAAAGGGCATTGGCCGACGCCCACGATGGACATCAAGGAAGAGGTCAAGAGATATCAGGAAGAGTTCGTCCGCATGAAAAAGGATTTCGCCGACGTGGAATTCGTCTGCGATGAGCTCGTCACCACGGTGGATCAGGCCAAGGCCCTCAAGGACAAACTGGCGGACGTGGATGGGATTCTCGTGATCCATCTTTCGATGGGGATCAGTCCGATTCTGAACGAAATCCTGAGCGCCGCCAAGCCGACCATGCTTTACGCGGCGCCGTATTCGGGGCATGAATGGGCCGGCTTTGGAGCGTTGCGCAACAAGAAAGAGGGCGCGCTGTTCGATTGCGTTCTGACCAGCGATTTCAATCAGTTGGCTGTCGCGATTCGTCCCATTCGCGCCATCCACCACATGCGGGAAGCCAAAATTCTGAACGTCACATCCCGTCCGCTGCCCGAAGCCTATCTCACGCCGGTCAAGGAAAAGTTCGGGACGACGATCGTCAAGATCGAACGAGAGCGCACGCTCGACGCCTATAACTCGATCCCGGACGCCGAAGCAAAAGCGGAGGCGAAACGCTGGACGCGCAACGCCTCGAAAATCGTCGAACCATCGGAAGAGGAGATATTCAAGTCGTGCAAGCTGGCGCTGGCGTTTCAGAAGCTGATGGACGAAGAAAATGCGACCGTCATCACCGTGGATTGTTACGGCAGCATGTATCGCCAATTGCCGGCGTTCCCTTGCATCGGCCTGACGCGGCTGGACGACCTGGGATTGGGCGGCGTTTGCGAATCCGATCTCTCGAGCGCCGTCACGGGCATCCTCCTCCAGAGTCTGAGCGGACGCCCGGCGTTCGTCAGCGATCCGACGGTGGATGAGTCGAAGAAAAGCATCATCCTGGCCCACTGCCGCTGTGCGACCAAGATGGATGGCCCCGACGGGAAAGCCGCGTCCTATAAATTGCGGACGATCATGGAACGCCAGGAGGGGTGCGTCGCGCACGTCAAATTGCGCGTCGGGCAAAAAGTCACCCAGGCGCTCCTGCTCGGCGCCGAATCGCTGATCTACTTTACGGGCGACGTCATCGAAGTTCCGGATACGGAGCGAGGCTGCCGGACAAAGATTAATGTGAAAGTGGACGGCGACATTGAGAAACTCTGGCACAACTGGTCGCACGGCCTCCATCGCCAGACGTGCTATGGCGACCTCCTGCCCGATTTGACGCGCTGGTGCCGGTTCAAAGGCATCGCGATGGTCAATGAGGCGATCTAGTCCGCATTTCTCACCAGCGTTTGCCAATTCGAGCAATAGCTCCAGCGTCAGTGGCGTTCTACTACGCCCTGAAAGGGCCGGAAGAGAAAAGCCCAGGGCAACGCCCTGGGAACAGCCCAATAATTCATGCAAAGCCCTGAAGGGGCGGCAGAAGGCATTTCCACGTTAAGACAATTGCTCTTGCGCCCTTACAGGGCTTGAGAGAATAAGCTCTGCTGGTTCCCAGGGCGTTGCCCTGGGCTGTTTTCTTTTGGCCCTTTCAGGGCATGATGCAGTGGCCTTCATGAGAAATGCGGGCTAGCGCGAAAGAGCGTTGCGCCCGCGCCTTATATGAATCGCTTGTCGGATTTCTTTTGTGAGACGGTCTTTCTTGCCGCTTCGAGCCAGCCGGCGCGGACGGATGTCTGCTCGTCGAATTCGGGGACATAAGGCTTGATGTCCAGCAACGGCGTGCCGTCAAGGATGTCAACGTTCTCGACGCGCAGGATGCGCCCTTTGATTTCCAGCAGTTTCACGACGGACAAGCCGATGGGATTCGGACGCCTGGGCGCCCGCGTCGCAAAAACGCCGCGCGGCTTTGAGTCCAGGAACGGAATCACCTGCAACTGAAAGCCTTCGCTCCGGTGGAAGTGGTACAAGAGAATGACGTGGGAGAATCCGTCCAGGTCTTTCATGCCGCCTTCATATTCGGGAAACACTTCCACGGTTCCCTCGATTCCGCCGGCGCCGGCGGGTTGAATCGGCATGCCGTCGAGCGCGGCGAAAGGCGAATGGATGACGCCGATAGGCTGGAAGATGATCTTCATATCATAGTACTCATATTCGAAATTATGATCACGCATTTCTTTCTAAGGGGCAAAGACCATGCGGTCGGAAGCGGCGCCAGCATTTGGAGTGCGGTTGCTTGCTGC
>JAPLSP010000219.1 GCA_026398575.1 Candidatus Sumerlaeota bacterium
GCCCAGTTATCTCAAGACCTTACTAAAGATTTTGACATAGAATGTAAGAGATTGGGCAAGACACTTAGTGCCAACTGGAATTTTTGTGAGCAATATGTTGTTGCAGGTATCGTTCGCTTTATTTCTATGAATTATCGTTATGGTAATAATGTAAGTTCTGGGGCAATGATTGGCTATATTCAAAGCCTGAGTCCTTCAATATTATTAGCTGAAATTAATCGTCATATACAAAATAATAGAGGAAAAATGAATGGTATTGTCCCAGATATTGACTTTCAGGGCCAAGATGCCCAAAATCCGCCTACTCTGATGGCCGATCAATCACTGAAAAGAAATGAAGTGCAACCCTTAGATTTCTCTCTTTATCATCTTTGGGTCAATCTATGCAGTACTTGATCTTCGCAATTGTTGAACTGAGATAGCTAAAATTTAAACGCTTGATCATTGACAAGGGGAGTGGTGGATGACGCGGCTGACTTCAAACATCTCCGTGTGGTGGCAGGCGCTGGTCAGGCCCGAAGAGGCGGCGCGGCTGGTGTTGGACGATTCGGCGCAGCCGGGGTTCATCCGCTTCCTTCTTGCGACAGTGGCGGCGCTCTATGGTTTCTATGGCCCCAGCATGGGGCTGTTCCGCGGCTACTACCCGGCCCTGGCTTCCGGACTCAAACTCCCCTTTCTCTTCATCCTCACGCTTCTGATCTGCTTTCCGCCTTTTTATGCGATCAATTGCCTCTATGGGCCGCATCTAAGGTTTCGCCAGTGTCTGCGGCTGATGTTGATCGCAACGAGCGCGAACGCGGCGGCCCTGGCCAGCTACGCCCTTGTCAGCTACTTCTTAACCCTGACTTCCACCAAGCAGGATTATAATTTCCTGGTCATGAATCACGTGGCGATATTCGGATTGGCGGGCATCGCCAGCTTGATGGTGATTGTATTGGTGTTCCGCGCAACCCATAAGCGACTGGGCCGTCCCATTCGTCCGCTCGTTGTGTTGGCATGGGGCGGATTGTACGCGTTCGTGGGCACACAGATGGCTTGGACGCTACGGCCTTGGATTGGCGACTGGTCCGTGACTTATGTGTTCCTCAGGCGCCATGGAGGATCGTTTATCGAATCGGTTTGGTATATCATCTTTGGCTGAAGAAAATCAAAGGCAGGCGCGACACGGGCTTCAAGCCCGTGCATACAAACAAGGAGGTCAATGTATCATGGCCGACACGAACACTCCTTCGCAACCGGACTCTCCGAGGGATGACAGGGAAGACCAGCCCCGCGTTTCCCCGCCGCCGCTGCCCTCTCGCGCCGCCGAGGAAAGCAGGGGCGGACCGCAGGAGCCATGGCCGGAAGAGCCTTCCGTCTTCCGGCGGCGCAAAGAACCGCCTGCCATTGAGCCGGCTGAAATGCCGCAGGGCTTCTGGACTTCGGCGGATTATCTGCTGCGAAATCCGGATCGCGTCATCGAATCCATCCGTCGCGATCAGGACCTGTGGCGGATTTCCAGGATTCTATTTCTGGTCGCCCTGGGCATGTCGGTCATTTATGGAGCGGTCATGGGCGCCACGGATCTGCTGCAAGGCGCCTCGATGGCTCTGGAATATAAAGCGTTGCTGATTCTCGTCACCGGCATCAAGGTCCCCGCCCTGTTTCTCCTGACACTCTTCATCGTCCTGCCGCCCATCTATGTGTCCAACGCCTTCATGGGGGCGCGGCTGGCCTTCACGCAGATTCTGGCCATGCTGTTGCTTTCCACCGCCGGGACGGCCACCGTGCTGGCCAGCATGGCGTCGGTCGCGTTCTTCTTCGCCCTGACCACCCAGAGCTATGAATTCATCAAATTGCTCCACGTCCTCTTCTTCGCCTATGCCGGCGCCACGGGCCTTCTAATATTCATAGAAGCGGCCAGAACCGTTTCAGGCGCCACCTCCCGCCAGACGCCGCGATTCGCCTTTCTCATCTGGCTGCTGCTTTACATCTTCGTCGGCACGCAATTGGCGTGGGTTCTGCGTCCTTTCGTCGGGGCGCCCAACGAGCCTTTCATGCTCTTCCGCGAACGCAAAGGCAATTTCTATGAATCGGTTTGGGGTTCCATGAGTAAGCTGATTGAATCGGACAAAACAAAGCGATAGTACTGAGGACAAAAATGAAAACCGTCCTGGTAAATCCTCCCTGGTTTTGCCTTCAGAATAGGGATTATCCGCTGCTTCCCTTGGGATTGGCGTCCGTAGCCGGCATCCTGCGAAAGAATGGCCATAACGTCGTTATTCTGAATGGCGAAAAGATTCTCGGCCCGCAAATCCTCAATCCCCGCGCCACCACCAGCGCCGCTTTTTTTCATGCCTCCAGCCAATATCTGGAATATCAAGACCCCGTCCATCCTATCTGGATCGTGCTTCGAGACGCCATCTTGAAGGAATCCCCGGATATTATCGGACTTTCCGTCTGGTCCGCCGCGTTTCCCGCAGCGGTCAATATCTGCCGCGCTGTCAAAGCAAGACACCCACGCGTTATTACGGTCGCAGGAGGCGTTCACCCCACGCTGGACCCGGAGTCGGTGGGCAAACTCCCGGAGATTGATTTCGTCATTCGCGGTGAAGGCGAAATCGCCGCCTGCAAATTGTGGATGACGCTGGAGGCGGGAAAGGATGTTTTCAGGGAAGGCGCAAAAATCCCGGGCGTATGGACAAAGATTGACGGCTGTCTGCATGACGGCGGAACAGCGCCGCTCGTGGAAAACCTGGACAGCATCCCTTTTCCGTTTTACCAAACCATTGGCGCCTCGGAAACGCTGCCGCATCTGGGCATTGTCACGGCGCGTGGATGTCCCTTTGGATGCTCCTTCTGCGCCTCGGAGCTTTTATGGACCCGCAGAGTCCGCTATCGCTCCATCCATTCCTGCATCGAGGAATTGGCGCATCTGCATTCACAATACGGAATGCGAAGTTTTCGTATCAACGACGATTCGTTTTGCCTGAAAAAAGACCGCGTCCTCGAATTCTGCGGCCAATTGACCGCGAAATTCGGGCGCGGACGATTGCCGTTCTCCATTGACGCCAACGCCAGCTCGCTCGATGACGGCATCCTTGCGGCATTGGAGCGGGCCGGCTGCCAGGGCGTCAACATCGGCGTGGAATCCGTCGCGCCGCGCATCCGTCGGGATTTTATTCGAAAGCCGATAGATACGGACCACGTGCGGCGGATCGTGTCACGCATCAACGACGGCCCCATGACTGCCGGTGTTTATTTCATGACGGGATTCCCGGAGGAAACCGAGGAAGAGTTGGAGCAAACGATTCAATTCATGATCGAGATTGAGCCGGGAAACAGCATGTGGAGCATTGTCACTCCCTATCCCGGAACCGAACTATACCGCTATGCGGCTGAAAAAGGGATTTTGCCCCGCGCGGATGCGGCTCATCTGATGCATCATTCCGTCCGCACCAGCATGGCGGCCATCAAACCGGAAGCATACGAACGCGCGCTGTGGCGCATCCTGGGCCTCGTGGATGACCTTGCCCTGAAGGACTTGTGGAAGAAAGGGCGGAAAAACTTTTTGCGCAACCCCAAGTACTTGGTTCGCATGATGAAGTATCTGAAGATAAAGCTGAGGCGGAAACTGATGAAATAGGCGATGGCCGAAATTTTAGCGCAAATCAAACAGGGAGAATCACAACATGGCCGAAATGACGCGACGAAATTTCATGCGGGGCATGGGTCTGGGATTAACAGGGCTGGCATTGACGCGCTGCGCGGGTGTGACGAAAGCGGGCGCCGCGAGTGAATCCGCGAAAGCGGCAGTGGGCAAGCCCAACATTGTATTTATTCTCGCCGATGACATCGGCTATGGCGATTTCGGCTGCTATGGCGCCACCTGCGTGAAGACGCCGAACGTTGACCGCCTTGCGCGCGAAGGCGTCCGCTTCACGGATGCGCACGCCACCGCCGCCGTCTGCACGCCGACGCGCTACGCCTTCATCACCGGGCAATATGCGTGGCGCAATCCGGCCGGCTCGAGCATCCTGAGCGGCGAGGCGCCTCTGGCAATTGATCCGACCTTGCCCACGACCGCCTCGGTTCTCAAACAGGCCGGCTATCACACCGGCATCGTCGGCAAATGGCATATCGGCCTTGGGCAGGGCGATCTCGACTTCAACAAAGAGATCAAGCCCGGTCCGCTGGAACTCGGATTCGACTACGCCTTCTTCTTCCCCGCCACGGGAGACCGCGTGCCGTGCGTCTTTGTCGAGAATCATCGCGTTGTCGGCCTCGATCCAAAGGATCCCATCCGAGTGAGTTATAAGGAAAAAGTTGGTGATGATCCAACCGGCAAGGATAATCCCGAACTCCTCGAAATGAAGCCCAGCGCCGGCCACAATAACACCATCATCAACGGCATCAGCCGCATCGGCTATATGAGCGGTGGCAAAGCTGCGCGCTGGAATGACAAGGAAATGGCCAATACGCTGATGAAGAAGGCCGTCGGATTCATCGAGCAAAACAAGGACAAGCCGTTCTTTCTCTATTTCGCCACGCAAGACATTCACGTCCCGCGCGTGCCTTCGCCGGCGCGCAAAGGCAAGAGCGGCTGCGGCATCCGCGGCGACGTGATCCAGCAATTTGATGATTCAGTAGGGGCCGTGCTGGAAGCCCTCGAGCGTCTGAAACTCGCCGACAATACGCTGGTGATCGTGACCAGCGACAACGGCGGCGTCATGGACGACGGCTATGCCGATGGCGCGATCGCCGACGCCAACGGCCATCTGTGCAACGGGGCGCTGCGCGGCTATAAGGGCAGTCTGTGGGAAGGTGGCCATCGCGAGCCGTTCGTCGCGCGCTGGCCGGGGCGCATCAAGCCCGGCGCGACTTCGGGCGAACTCATCAGCCTGGTGGATATGATGGCCACCTTCGCCGCTCTCACCGGCCAGACGATGCCCGCGAATGGCGGCCCGGACAGCTTCAATGTGCTGTCAGCGCTGCTGGGCGAAAAGCGAGACAAGCCCGTGCGCGATCATCTGGTGGTCCAGACTAACGGCGTCAATGCGCAGGCGATTCGCAAAGGACCGTGGAAATTCATCCCCCCGGCAAAGGCTGCCGCAAACAATCAGGCGGCCCGGCGGGGTCCGGCGGCCAATGCGCAGCTTTATAACCTTGCCGAAGACCTTGGCGAGACAAAGAACGTCGCCGAACAGCATCCGGAGATCGTTCAAGAGATGTCGGCGTTGCTGCAGCAGATACGGGACAAAGGCCGCTCCCGTCCGGGCTGAGTAATGCGGTCGGAAACGGCGCCAGCTTTTGGAGTAAGGTGGCTT
>JAPLSP010000318.1 GCA_026398575.1 Candidatus Sumerlaeota bacterium
TGGCATCACGTGACGCTTTTATCTCGCCAACGGTGGCATCACGTGACGCTTTTATCTCGCAAACAGTGGCATCACGTGAAGCTCTTATCTCGCCAATGGTGGCATCACGTGACGCTTTTATCTCGCAAACAGTGGCATCACGTGAAGCTCTTATCTCGCCAACAATGGCATCACGAGAGCTTCTAATATCTTCACGTGAGCCCTTAATATCTTCGCGTGAGCCTCTAATATCTTCATGTGTTTCCTTCAATTCTTCATGAGTGGCAGTGATTACACCCAATATTTTTTCATTTACTACAATAAGTTTTTTTAGTAAATGCGCAGCCGCATCAAGCCTCTGATCCGTCTCGCCTCCGGATACAGCCTTGAAGAAGCTGTCAAAATCACCGATTGCAGGAGAGTACTCTTTCCGGATATCGGTTACATTGATAAGGGTGTTCTTAATATCAATAGCCTTAAGCAGCTCCTCCAAATTAGCGGTCTCACCCTCAGCTACAACTTTGACCAGTCCATTTTCAAGGTTCTGCACATACCCTTTCAGTCTTAAATTCTGAGCAATGGTGACAACTCTTGCCCTGTAGCCGGTCTTCTGGACCATGCCGGAGATGTAAGCGTTTAGCCTCTGCATCACATTTATTCGTAGCTCTCTTTTTATATAAACGTTTAACCTCTTGCCGGTCGTGCTGCAATATTTGGTTGGCGGTTTTGGGTCGTAGCCTAATGCTTGGAATCGTGGCATCTTCGCGCCCTTCGCGGCTTTGCGCGCTGTCCCGGCTCACGCGAAGGCGCGAAGCCGCGAAGTATCGATGAGAAGGACAATTTTGGCAGAAACAAATTTCTGCCCATAATTGATCCGCTGCCTGACTCTCGCCAACCACCGATCACAAGAATGCACACCTACCGATTTCTTTAGCCAGGCCCCTTCCGCACCGACCACAGCGTGAATGTGCCGGGAAAGCCCTTCATGGCCATGCCATCGTGCCGCTGCCATCCCAGACGCTTGTGCTGCACCGCTCCGAGCCGATCGATATCCTCTTTGGCCCGATCGCTCAGCCAGATTTCTGCGCCTTTGATGGCTCCGACCACACGTGAGGCGAAGTTCACTGTGCCGCCAAACACATCACCTTGATCCACATGCAATGGCCCGATATGAATGCCGGCGCGAATTTGAATCTGCGCATGGCCCGTATTGCTCTGAAATGCCATAGCGTAGTCCAGCGCGGAGTCTGCGGACTTGAAGGCCGCCATGAAGCTGTCGCCAATGGTCTTGATCTCCCGGCCTTTGAACCGGGCTATCAATTTGCGGCTCTGGGCAAAATGCGCTCGCCGGACTTCATTCATGGCCTCATCCCTGATTTCCTCGCCCAGTGCCGTCGAACCAACAACATATGTGAACACAATCGCCAGCGTAACTTGCTCGCCACCAGCCCATCCCTGGAAGCTGCTCGTGCTCGTCTCGCCTTTGGCCGACATGACGAAGGCTTCGAAGTCCCGGTGCCGGTCGGCGGATTGGCCTCTTCCGCAGTCAGCTTGGCGAGGACACTTATCGTTCCCTTTGGCCCACCAGCGACTCGCATAGCTCCGTGGCGACCGGATGTTGTGGCGGGATTTGGTAAAGGCTCAGGAGGAGTTCCAGCGCCTTATCGAAGTAGGCCTCTGGCTTACGGAAATCGTAGAATACCTGATCGCTCAGGCAGGGCGGAAATGACTTGGCCGCCGTGCCCTCCAGCAATACAGGGATGATCGTGGCCTTACTTTTCTCGGTGCCTCTCATCCGTGTGTTGATTTGTGCGCACTCTGCCGCGACAACGGTACCTCTCTCGGGATCTTCATTGTCGTATTTCTTGCGGTAGGCTATGGTCCCGACCGCAATGATACGATCTACCTTCTCAAGCCGGTCAATAAAACGACCAATGCTGCTCCCCGGTGGGTTGTGCCATCGATCCAGTACCACCGTGATGCCTGCTTTCTGCAAATCGGTCGCTAAACTTCGCTCCACCCAATGCTCATGCACTGGATCGCCCCAGGCGTAGCTGATGAAGCATTCCGGCACGGCGATCTTCTGATCCGTCACATAGTTCTTCAGGCGGAAGAGCGCTTGCTCAAACCGAGAGCGTTGGTCGGCGGCCCGATGGTTAGCTTCCACTTCCTCCGCCTGCCGTTTAGTGAGATGAATTGGCTGATCGGCTTTCGGCAGCATTATCTTCTCCCCACAGTCGCTACAGAAAACGAATTCGACTCCGCTAGACATTTTTTGCCGGACCACTGCGCGGTTAAGCGGATGTCCCTTCGAGCAGATCACCGGTTCAAAGCGTCGCACCGTGAGATTGCTGCGGGCCATGAAGTTTTCGAAGAGACTCTGAAAAAGCGTTCGTACCGGAGCGGGCGTGTCCGTCCCGAAATACAGCACGAAATCCAGCTCACCATCCCGCTCTGCTTCCAGGCGGAAGCCGCACACATGACCTGTCCCCACCTCATAGCGGGCGTGATCTCGCCATTGGTTCGTGCGAGTGAAGGTCTGCGTATAACCCATCAGAACCACCAGCGAGGCATACACGTTCTCCACGGCGCCACTCACCGTGTATGCCACACCATCTTCGGTGGGAGTGTCATTTCCGATCAGTGGTTTCTTCAAGTTGATGAGCTCTGGGAAGACGAGATAGGCGCGGCCATTCAGCGGATCGGTTTCGCGGAAGCAGACGTTGTGTTCAAGGAACAGGACCACAGCGGAATCCAGCAGAATGTCCTTCTCCGCCTCAGTAAGCCTCTCCAATTCAGAAAACTTATATCCGCCCGATAGTAATCGCTGCTCTTCAAGCGAACCGAGTCCCTTTTGATTCCTACGGGCCTCTAGCACAAAAGACGACGCTAAGTTGTTGAGTAGTTCCGGCGCGAGCAGGATGCGCTGCTCTCCCTGAGATGTCTTCAGCCGCGTCACATAGCCGTGGTTCGCTAAATGCCCGACTGCGGTCAGCATCTCGGCGTCACTAAACTTCCACACTGGATCCGTCTTTTCCAAACGCTGGCGAAGTTCCTCCGGCGTCAAGATAACCTCCAAGCGACGGCTGTCCCCTTTCAGATTGAGGAGAAAATCCTTGATTCGCTTGAAGGTCTCGGTGGTAATGGTTGCTGGTTTGTCATCCCAGGGAATTAGATCCTGCATCTGCTGGATCAGTTCCTCGATTCCTTCGCCCTCTTTCGCACTGGAGGGCAGGTATGCTTTGATTCCACGCTGTTTGCAGAAGGCATCCAACTCATCCTGCGTCAGCCGAGGCGTGCCGCGGTCGGAGCGTGCTGCGATCAACAACGTTGGCGTTCCGCGGGAAGGCCGGGCCTCGACTTTCAATTGCTTCAGCCAGAACTCGACTCCACTCAAAGGATCGACATCATGAGTCGGATCGAAGAGCACGAGTGCCAGATCCACGTCGTCAAGGAATAGCGCATGTATGAGCCGATAGTCATCTTGACCTGCAAGATCCCACAACACGGCTTCGCACTGGGCTCCATCGTGCCTCCGCTTGCAGAGCTGGTTCAGCAGCCAAAACTGCTGGCCATGCGTTGAGGAATGCTCCTTGAACTCGCCATGAGCCAGCCGCCAGCCTAGTCCCGTCTTGCCAACCCCGGCATCGCCAACCAGTACGATCTTTGCGCTAGTGTAAGTGACAGATGATGGAACGGGTTGATCGAGCAAGATGGATAAGTCCAATTTCCAGATATGTATGACTTGCTCGCCTTCATTTACTTGAGTTCCAGGGTCAGAACCCACTGTAGCAAGGATGGGCAGGTGCGGATGGAAGATGAGATTAGGGATCAACCATCCAATGCTCCTGGGTTCGAGGGATTCTATTTTTGCGACACAGTCAAAAGTATCTGTGCGCCAGAATAGGATTTGATTCTCAGTCAAACTGCGTGAGGCTAGAAGTCTATTCATGGGAGAAAAAGCTATCGAGTTGATTGGAGTTGTATGCCCCTCTAATATTCTAGCAAGCCTTCCGTTATCTACTTCATACAGTTTCACCGTACAGCTAAAGGTACCAACAACGGCTAATATGAGACCAGCAGGATCAAAGGCCAAGCCAAAGACCCAGCCCTCGCGCCCTTCAAGCGTGTGAAGCAGCTTGCCGTTTGCAGGGTCCCATAACTCGACTCGGTCCAAATTTCCACTGGCGAGAATGTGACCCGACTGATTAAAAGCTAAGCAAGTGACATGGTGCTCTTGCTTTTCAAGCGTGCGAATCAGCTTCCCGCTAGCCGGGTCCCATAACTTGACAGTCTTATCGCTACCCCCGCTGGCGAGGATGTGACCAGACGGATCAAAGATCAAGCAAATGACTTCGCCATTCTCCACTACAACCGTGCGAAGCAGCTTGCCGCTAGCCGGGTCCCATAACTTGATAGTCTTATCGCTACCCCCACTAGCGAGAATATTGCCTAAAGGATCAAAGGCAACAACTTGGTAATTATGGCCTTCCAGAATGTGCAAGCACTCGCCAGTATCGGAATCCCATAGCCGAATTGTCCCGTCTTCCGACGGCGAAGCCAACATTCGCCCATCCGGCGACCAGGCGATGCGCCCGATACGGTCCGTGTGCCCCCGCAACGTGCGCACGAGCTTCACGCCTGGCGGCAGATTCTTTCGCATCTCTTCGTCAGCTTGCAGCCATCGTTCAACAGATTCTTCACTCATGCACATCAATCCTGTTCGTGCCTGCCACTCATCGACTCTCCGCTTTCCCTTTAGCTGTCTGTGTAAGTTCCGCTTGAGGGTAATAAAACTACGCATTTCTTTTCTGACGGTGGTCCAGAAAGCCTGCAATCTTAAAGGCAAGTCCCTCAGTCCACTGGCCCCGTCCTGGAAGAATCCCGGATAGGACACATACCACTGCCTCCGCCGTATCGATCTTCTTCCCGCCCACCGCCAATCCCGCCACCGTCCGCCCCATGACAATTCCGGCGCTCCTGGCCATGCCCGCCGGCCCCGTGCAGCTTTCCGCTCGCGCTCGCCCGCGCCCGTCCGGCCGCTCCCGGACCCGGCCATGCGGGCCCAGGCTCCTCGGCCACGGCACGACCTTTGGCCAGATGCGATCACGGGTTATGTGGAGGGCCTCATTGAGGATGGAGAGCCCGTTCCCGTGGAGGACGACCTCATCGAGTGCAGAGTGACTTTGGAAGCTCGTGAATCGTACGGCGAGGCTTAATTAAAGCCATTCGTAGTTGTCTTCTTCGCGCCTTCGCGGCTTCGCGTGAGAGTCAACAGGGTACGGTTTCACGCAAAGGCGCGAAGCCTATGCATTGGATTATTTCGGCCCAGCCGTACTAGAACTCTACTACTTCCAGAAAGTCAACTCTTCTAAAATCCCTATCGAAGGTTGCGATCTTCAAAATCTCGTTGCGAAAGCAGGTTGAAGCTATTAGCGCGTCATACGGCAGAAGCCTGTATTTTAGCATGGTCTCCCGCCAATGGTTCATATCATCATTGACTGGCACGAGGGAAATGCGTCTTGCATCGATGAAGCGGAATACTGCATCGATCTCTTTTTCAAATGGCCCATAGCCGTTATCAACGATGAACCTCTTGAATGAAGTATGGTTTTTCGTTCCATAACGCTCTTCGCACAGATCCCGAACCGATACAAGAATCAGCTCATGTACGACCGTAGATGACGTGACAAGTTTGTGATTCTTATCAATAAATCTCCTGGCAGAGTTAGAAAATTTTGTGTCAAAGAAGGCATTATAAAATACATTAGTATCAATAAATATCAAAGGTAGACCTCGCCCTCAAGCTCTTCCAGCCTCTCTGCAGAAGCTTTTCCAAACATGCCATAGTATTTCGAAAGATCTACCTTTTCAATTTTGATCTTTAGCTTGGTGCCTTCCTCTAGCTTTACATTTTCCATAGGTTTGAAGACGCCGCCTTCGTATACACATTCAATGGTCTCACTGGCACTCATGCTCAAGTCTCCTCCTTCGTGTAGAATCTATATATTTCAACTTCTTGCTATTCAATCTTCTCCCCTGGACACTGCTCCTCCAAGATCCTTTGTCCACCAATCTCTCCGGCCACCAAGCCCGCCACCGTCCGGGCCATGACAATTCCGGCGCTCCTGGCCATGCTCGCCAGACCCGTGCAGCTTTCCGCTCGCGCTCGCACGGGCCCGTCCGGCCCTCACTGCCGGGCCATGCGGGACCAGGCTCCTCGGCCATGGTGTGCAGCCGGTCGTTTACTTGTGGCGCACGTGCTCGGGGTCGTGCCATGCGTCATTTGGTTAAGACGAAAATCAATAAGCGTGTGGCAAGAATTGTCCAACTCTTATCGGAACTTCGCGGCTTCGCGCCTTCGCGTGAACCGGGATCGTGCGAAGTCGCTGTCGCTCGACCTTTCCGCCCAGATGCCCAGGCGATGATCATCCATCAGCGCTTCTTTTAGCCAACTGCAAGGTGTTGCCCCAGGGGTCGCTCAAGACGATCAGATTCTCCCCCG
>JAPLSP010000672.1 GCA_026398575.1 Candidatus Sumerlaeota bacterium
AAAACTGTTGGGCCTGGGCACGCCGTGGCGGCGCAATATGGCGACGCGAAAACGAACGTCGAGAGGGAAGGGGAAAGGCAGCTAAAAATGTCATACGGTTATGGCGGCAAGCCACCTTACTCCAAAAGCTGGCGCCGCTCCCAACAGCATTCTGAATCTCTGTCTTAGTATCAAGCGCAAATGCATGAGATCAGGAGTTCTGCACTTATTGCGCCGTCGCAGCGCTCGCCACGCGGAAACCCAGGTAGTAGTTTTGTTCATCGGGAGCGAAATTATTGCGAAAGGCCGTGCGGCAATCCTGAAAATTGGTGTACCACCCTCCGCCGCGGGCGACGCGATGCGTCCATATCCCGGTGGCGGGGCCGGTGGGGTTCGTCATCGCGCCCAGCCAGTAGTAGTCATATTCATACCAATCCTGGCACCATTCCCAAACATTGCCGCTCATGTCATAGCAGCCTGCGGGACTCGGGCTATCCTGAGTCGCTATTGAGCCATTCGGGCTGACGTGCACGCCGTTGAACCATCCGACGGGGGATGTATAGGGGCGGCCTTGCATGCCGGCCGGATTGACGTCATCGGGATTGCTATCGTAATAATTACAGCGGCGTTTTCCGCTCAGCGTATCGCCTGCAAAGCCATAGATCCAATGCTTTGTCCCATCCCAGGCAGCCGCCCGTTCCCATTCGGCCTCGGTTGGCAGGCGATATCCATTGTGGAATTGAATCCCCGGCGTATTCGGGTCGGCGTCCCTGAGTTCCCAAATCGCAAGGCTGTAGCAAATTGTCAGGTTCTCTTTTTCGCTCAGCCAGTTGCAGAAGGCCACCGCTCCATACCACGTCACGCTGATGACGGGAAAATCCTGCATGGAATACGATGCTCCCCCTGTGCCCAGGCGATTTTTGGATGAGAAGGCGCCGGCGGAATATTGAATCTGGCAATTGGGATCGGAAATGGCAATCAGCCGCTGATGACTCACATAAACATCTCCGCTGTTATAGGCGGTGTTGCTGGAATTTTTCAGATAGCCGCGGTTTTTCGCCCAATTCAGGACGGCGCAAAATTGGCCATTTGTTGTCATGTACTTGCCGATCCGATAAGTGGATAGCGTTACGGAATGGCGCGGGACTTCAGCGGTGGGATCTCCATAAGACCCGTCATCCCCGTCATCGCGCCGTCCCATGGTGAAAGCTCCGCCGGCGACGACGACGGTTTCTATCAAGCGCTGCGGCTTGTAGGGATGATCCACGATGTAAAGGAGATCGGCCGCGTTCACCATCCCATCCAGATTCCCGTCCGCGCGGGCCAGGGCCGCCGCATCCAGCGCGCGCTTCTTGCTGAGATATTCCAGGAGCATTTGCGCATCGCTGGAATCCACCGCGCCATCATTGTTGATGTCACCCGGCACAACGCTATTATTCAGCGCCATGGGCGAATAGGTTTTAACATCGGGGACGGCGCAGACATGATGGGCGCTCAATGCCAGCATGACGCCAAAGAAGATGAGAAACTCCAGGATTGCATGAGCTCGGCGACCGCCTTTCATTGTAGCTCCTCTATGGCGGCCTTGCTGCGGATAAACCGGATTTCCCGCGCGCTTTTTTAATGGAATCATGAAAAACAGAAGGATGGGAAACAGAAGGATGGAAAACAGAATGATGGAATGCAGAAGAATAAGAAACAGCAGATGAAAACAGTGCCGGGATTAGAGCGCTTCGAATCCCATCAGCACGATGTCATCATGCCGTTCCATCGAGCCGCGGAAGTGATGCACTTCCGCCATGATGGCATCGAGGGCATCGGATAACGGCATGCCGCCGGCGCGCCGGACCATCGCCAGGAGCGCGTTTTCCCCCAGAAATTCATCCTGGGAATTGATGGTTTCCGTGATACCGTCGGTGTAAAGATAGATGCGGTCCTTGGGCGCCAGGAGCGTCTCGACCACCGTGGTATCGAATTCCATAATCAACCCCAGGGCGGCGTTGCTTTTCGTTGGGATCATCTCGACCTGATGCGTTGCCGCCCGCTCCAGAATCGGCAGCGGATGCCCGGCGCCCGCGCAAACGAACTTGGCGCCAGGGCCGGACGGATCGAAGCGGAAGAATCCATAAACGCCCGTCAAAAAAGCAGAGGGCATCTGATTCATGAGCTTGTCGTTGAGGCTTTCGAGATAGGCTTTGGGATTATAGCCGCAAACGACGCTGAGCTGGTCGCTCAGGAATTTGATGAGCGCCATGAAGAGCGCGGCTGAGACGCCATGGCCGGTCAAATCGCCAAGGAACGCGCCCATTCCGCCGCCCGGCAAATGCGCGTAGGAGAAGAAATCCCCTCCCACGGACTCGAACGGCAAATGCCGGTAGTCCATGCGCAGGCGCTCGTGCATGGGCGGATGCGCGGGCAGCAAAGCCGCCTGAATCTTGCGCGCCCGCTCCAAATCCTGCTGGAGCATTTCGTGCTGGATTCGGATTTTTTCTTCGCTGCGCCGCAACGCCTCTTCCATGATGATGCGCTGCGTGATATTGCGCGAAATGCCGAACGTGCCCATGATGTTTCCCTGGTCGTCGCGCAAGGGCATCTTGGTTGTCGAAGCCCACGTCGTGCGGCCGTCGGGCCAGGTTTCTTTTTCCTCGATGTTGGGCTTGCCCTGCCCGGTCCGGATGATTTCCTGCTCATCCTCGAACGCCTGGCGGGCGTGTTCTTCGGCGAAGAAATCGAAATCCGTCTTGCCTTGCGCCTGCGACGGATCGTCCACCCCCCACATGTTTGCCAGCGCTTTGCTGACGGTAATGATCCGGCTGTTGAGGTCTTTGAAGTAAACCGCGTCGGAGATATAATTCATCATCTCCTGAAACAGCATTTTCTCGAGGCAGGGCTCCGCGCAGAATGCGCCGATTTTCTTTTCCTTCATGATTCGCAGTCCTCATGAAATCCGCATAATTATGGCCGAAGTTTCCATAGGCGCGCGCCGCATGTCCAGTGACAAATCGTGCAGCGGAGAGCCGGTCATTCCGATACCGGCAGGCGGATGAAGAACGTCGTCAGTCCTTCGCCCGATTGGACGGAAATATGGCCATGATTACTGGTGATAATCTGGGAAGTAATGGCCAATCCAAGCCCGACGCCGCCTTCCTTGCGTGAAAAGAACGGTTCGAAGATGTGAAAGATATCGTCGGGCGGAATCGTTTCGCCGGTGTTGGTCACCCGCGTTTCACAAAACCGGCCTTCCTTGCCGTCGGTGCATAATTGCGTGACGATCTTGACCTTCCCGGAAGGCGCCGCCGCCTCGATCGCGTTGCGGATGATATTGATAAACGCCTGTACGAGTTGTTCGGGCTGCGAGAAAATGGGGGGAATATCGCCCAGTTGGGTGGAAATGTGGACGCCGGCGCCGGCGCCGCTTTCCATGCTGTCTTTCGTCAGGTTCACGGCTTCCATTACAATGCGATTGAGATCGGCCGGCTCGGGCGGCGCCGCGGCGGGGCGGGCGAAATCCATGACACTGCGCACCACCCGGTCCAGCCGGTTGACTTCGCGAACGATCACATTGAGAAATCGCCGGGCGCCGGCGTCGGGTTTCTGTTCTTCGGCCAGCAGCTGCGCCATGCCCTTGATGGTTCCCAGAGGATTGCGGATTTCATGGGCGATGCCGGTGGCAAACGTGCCGAGCGCCGCCAGTTGGTCGGCCCGCTGCATCTGTTGATAGAACTCTTTATAGGCGCGCAAATCCCGGAAATTGATCGAGTATCCCGTGCGTTCGCCCTGCGGGCTTTGCAGCAAGTTGATCGTGGCGATGATCGGAAAGCGCCCCATCGAGGGAGCGGTCAGCTCGATTTCTTTGGAGTCGGCAAAAACCCCTTCGCCCATGGCGTCGTGAATGATGCGCGCCAGGGCGGAATCGGGATCCACACTGCGCAGCCAGCGCTCGAAGTTTTTTCCGGTCAACGACTGTGATTCCGGACCGATCATCGCTTCGGCCGACGAGTTCATGGTCATGATGGCGCCCTCGGGATCCAGCAAAACCAACCCGCCGGTAAAGCACTCCAGGATGTAGCGATTGCGCTGGGTGACGTAGGTATTGAGCGCTCCCAGCACCTGATTGAAGCGCTGGCCCAGAATGTCAATCTCCGGCACCCGCGCCATGGGCTGGCTGACGCTGGCGATCCGGCCCGTCGAGGCGAATTCCTCGAGGCGCGATCCCATGGTGCGCAGGGGCAGAACAATGGCGCGCGCAAGGATGAAACCGCCGACCGCCGCCAGCAGCGATACGAACAGAACGGCAATGATCAGGGTCGTCGTCGCCTTTTCAATGGTGAATTTTTGCGGCGCGACTTCATGCAGGTTGTCGTAAGTAATCAATATCTGATAGGCCAGCACCCCCAGCCCCAGAGTAATCAAGGCCATGAGCGCGGGGATGGAAAACAACAGACTGGAACTGGGACGGGAAACGGGGCCGGGAGGCGATACGGTCTCCGGCGACGCCGAAGATGCGGGCGTTTGGGAAGAGGGGCCGGATGAAGGGTCCTGAGGTTTCATGGTTGGGCGAAATAAGCGGTCGCCAGCTCGTCCATCAATTCCTTTTCGGATTCGACGATCTCCTGGATGTTCTGCAGGAACCACGGATCAATGCCGGTCAGGGCGTAAACATCCTCGATGCTCATGCCATTGGCCAGCGCGTATCGCAGATAGAAAATCCGATCTGGATTGGGCGTTGTCAGGCGGCTTTCGATCAGGGAGAGGTCAATCTTGTCTTTGCCGTCGCCCCCCAGGCCATACCGGTCAATTTCCAGCGAGCGCAGGCCTTTTTGAAGGGCTTCCTTGAACGTGCGGCCAATGCTCATCGTTTCGCCCACGGACTTCATCTGCGTGCCCAGGGCGCGGTCGGCGCCGCGGAACTTCTCGAAGGCAAAGCGCGGGATCTTGACGACGCAATAGTCTATCGTCGGCTCGAAGCAGGCCGGCGTCTTCTTGGTGATGTCATTGTCCAGCTCATCGAGCCGGTAGCCGACGGCCAGTTTCGCCGCAATCTTGGCGATGGGGAATCCGGTGGCCTTCGACGCCAGGGCCGAGGAGCGCGAGACGCGCGGATTCATCTCGATCACCATCCGCTCGCCGTCTTTCGGATTGACCGCGAACTGGATGTTCGAGCCGCCCGTATCCACGCCGATCGCGCGGATGATCTTGATCGCATCGTCGCGCATGGCCTGATATTCCACGTCCGTCAGCGTCTGCACCGGCGCCACGGTGATCGAGTCGCCCGTATGCACCCCCATGGGATCGAAATTCTCAATCGAACAGATGATGACGACGTTATCCGCCATGTCGCGCATGACTTCGAGCTCGAACTCCTTCCAGCCCAACAGCGATTGCTCGACCAGGATTTGATGGATGGGCGAACAGCTCATGCCATACAAGGCTTGGCGCTCGAACTCTTCAACATTATAGGCTACGCCGCCGCATGTGCCGCCCAGGGTGAAGGCGGGCCGGATGATGACGGGGAAACCGATGTGCTCGGCGGCCTTGCGCGCGACGGCGATGTCCGTCGCAATTTCGCTCGTAGGAATCTTCAGGCCGATGGAACGTATCGTTTGGCGGAAAAGATCGCGATCCTCGGCGCGCGCGATGGCCACCTCATTGGCGCCAATCATCTCGACGTTATATTGTTTCAGCACGCCCAGCTTATGGAGCTCCATTGCCAGGTTCAGCGCTGTTTGCCCGCCGAGCGTCGGCAGCAAGGCGTCCGGCCGCTCTACGGCGATGATTTTCGTAACCATGTCCGCCGTCAGCGGCTCGATATAGGTCCGGTCTCCGAATTCCGGGTCCGTCATAATGGTCGCAGGATTCGAGTTGACCAGGACGACCGTGTAGCCATCGGCGCGCAGGGCTTTGCATCCTTGTGTGCCGGAATAGTCGAATTCGCAGGCCTGGCCGATGACGATAGGGCCGGAGCCCAGAATCATGATCTTGTGAATGTCGGTGCGTTTGGGCATGAGGCATCTATGTGATATCGTAGAGTAAAAGCGCTGAAAAAACGGCTCGTTTTAGGGCGATGGCTCTGAGCGCAGGCGACACGCTCGCCAAGCCGCCGGGATCATAAAGATATGACGCTGGGCGCGCCAGTGAGAAATCGCGGAAAGCAGGGCGGAGGGCGGAAAGCGGAGCGGGGCGCCTTGCAGACTAAGTGCTTGGGCTCGGAATTGCGATCACGTATTTTTGCCTAAGGGATGAAGACAATGCAGTCGGAAGCGGCGCCAGCATTTGGAGTGCGGTTGCTTGCTGCCGCTTTTTGCTACGCCAGTCTTCATGATTATCGTAGCAAAAGCGGCAGCAAGCAAC
>JAPLSP010000030.1 GCA_026398575.1 Candidatus Sumerlaeota bacterium
TTCTCATTGCCTGCGACAAATGTGTTGTGCTTATCGAGCGGCTATACTGTAAGGCACGCCCAAGATGAACTTGATTGATTTTTAGTGAGTTACGCAAATAAATGCGGGGCCATAATTTTGATAAATAAAGCTTGACTTGCCTGCAATATATAGTATGCTCCGCCCTCTTCGCCTACCACATATTGTATGTAGAGCCTTCATTTCCAGATTTCTCACTATTCTATTACTGGAGCCGCCGACATGACCTCGAAAAAAGCCGCTTTGCGCATCGAAAGATGCTTTACGCGCCCCGGACGGAATCCTTTGGATGCGATTGCTTATGAAACACGATCATCCGTTATTGCCAACCCCGACGGGACCGTCGTCTTTGAAATGAAAGACATCGAGGTCCCTTCGGATTGGTCGCAATTGGCCACGGACATTCTCATTTCGAAATACGTGCGGAAAGCAGGCATTCCCAAAACAGGCCATGAGACTAGCGCGCGGCAAGTCGTCGAACGCATCGTCAAGACCATCCGGCAGACGGGCGAAAAGTTTGGCGGCTATTTTGAATCTGCGAAAGAGGCTCAGACCTTTGAAGACGAGCTTTCTTATATCCTGATCACGCAGCGCGGCGCCTTCAACTCGCCCGTCTGGTTCAACTGCGGCCTGGGTCATCAGTACGGCGTCAAAGGATCGGACGGCAACTTCGCCTGGAATCCCAAAAAGGATCGCATCGAACCATGCGACGACGCCTACGCGCGCCCGCAATGCTCGGCCTGCTTTATTCAGTCCGTGGACGACAATCTCACCGATATTTTCGATCTCCTGAAGCGCGAATCGCGCATCTTCAAATATGGCTCGGGCACGGGCACCAACTTTTCGGCGATGCGCGGCAAACAGGAAAGCCTCAGCGGCGGCGGCAAATCGTCCGGGCTCATTTCGTTCCTCGAAGTCTTCGACCGCGCCGCCGGCGCCACGAAATCGGGCGGCACCACGCGCCGCGCGGCCAAAATGGTCATCCTCAACATGGATCATCCGGAGATCGCGGACTTCATCCGATGGAAGCCGAAGGAAGAGGCCAAGGCGCGCGCGCTGATCGCCGCAGGATATGACTCGGATTTCAATGGCGACGCCTATCACACCATCTCCGGTCAGAATTCGAACAACTCCGTGCGCATGACGGATGAATATATCGAGAAGGTCCTCAATGGCGGCGAATGGGAGACGCGCTTCCGCACGACCGGCGAGGTTTGCGACCGCATGAAAGCCGCCGATCTCTTCGACCTGATGGCAAAGGGGACTTGGGCGTGCGCCGATCCGGGCGTGCAGTTCGACACCACGATCAACTCCTGGCACACCTGCCCCAACAGCGGCCGCATCAACGCCTCGAATCCCTGCTCGGAGTTCATGTTCCTCGACAACTCGGCTTGCAATCTGGCCTCGATCAATCTGCTCAAGTTCCTGCGCGACGACAACACCTTCGACGTCGAGGGCTTCCGCCACGCCTGCCGCGTCTTCATCATGGCGCAGGAAATCCTCGTGGACCTGTCGTCGTATCCGACCGAACCCATCGCGCGCAACAGCCGCGATTTCCGTCCCCTGGGGCTGGGATACGCCAATCTCGGGGCCACGCTGATGTCGCTCGGGCTGCCGTATGATTCGCCCGAGGCTCGCGCGTGGTGCGCCGCCGTCACCGCAATCATGACGGGCCATGCCTACCGCATGTCGGCCGAACTGGCGCGGCGCAAAAGCCCTTTCAACGAATACGCAAAAAACCGCCAGCCGATGCTGAGCGTGATCGCCAAACATCGCGACAAGGCGCTGCAGATTCCCGAGGCGCCCGTCCTTGGCCCCCTGCGCGCGGCGGCCATTGCCGATTGGGAAGGCGCGCTGCGCGCGGGCAAGACGCTCGGATTCCGCAACTCGCAGGTGACTGTCCTGGCGCCGACCGGTACAATCGGTCTCCTGATGGACTGCGACACAACCGGCATCGAGCCGGATTATTCCATCGTCAAGTTCAAGAAGCTGGCCGGCGGCGGATACTTCAAGATCGTCAACAATTCCGTCGAGCGCGCGCTGCGAACGCTCAAATACGATCCCGATCACAATCGCGCCATCCTTGAATCCGCCTGCGGCACGCAGCGGCTTTCGGATTCGCCCCATATCAACCGCCAAAGCCTGCTGGACCGCGGTCTCGCGGATGAAGACGTGGACCGCATCGAGGCGCGGTTGGGAGGCGCCTTCGATCTGCCCGGCGCCTTCCATCCGGCGGCGCTTGGTGAAGACCTGCTGGCGCGGCTCGATCTGGCGGGATTGGCCAAGGCCTCCGGGTTGGACGCGCTCATGGCCCTTGGGTTCACGCGCGATCAGATCGAGGAGGCCAGCGAAGTCGTCTGCGGCCGGATGACGGTCGAAGGCGCGCCATTCCTTGCGCCCGAGCATCTGGCCGTCTTCGATTGCGCATGCAAGTGCGGCGCGGCCGGAACGCGCCTCATCGAGCCGATGGGCCACGTCCGCATGATGGCCGCCGCCCAGCCGTTCATTTCCGGCGCCATTTCAAAGACGGTCAACATGCCGGAAGAGACAACGGTCGAAGAGATCAAACACGCCTATCTCGAAGCCTGGCGCCAGGGACTGAAGGCCATCGCCATCTATCGCGACAACTGCAAGGCCTCGCAACCTTTGACAAGCGGCAAATCGGGCGCCGGCAGGGCCGAAGCCGAAGACCCCGGCGCGCTGGCGCGCTTGCAGCGTCGCCGCCTGCCCGCCAAGCGCCTGGGCTTCACGCAGGAGGCCGCCGTCGCCGGGCACAAGGTTTATCTGCGAACGGGAGAATATGAGAATGGCGAGCTGGGCGAGATATTCATAGACATGCACAAGGAAGGCGCATCGTTCCGCTCACTGATCAACTGCTTCGCCATCGCCGTCTCGAAGGGCTTGCAATACGGCGTTCCGCTCGAAGATTTCGTCAACACCTTCACCTTCACGCGCTTCGAGCCGCAGGGCATCGTCTCCAACCATCCCAACATAAAATTCTGCACGTCGGTCGTGGATTATATCTTCCGCGTCCTCGGCATGGAATACCTTGGGCGCTACGACATCGTACAAGTGCCGCCCATCAACGGCGGAAATGAACCGCGCGAGCAGGGGAGCGAGCCGTCAAGCAGCTCGGCCGGCGGCGCGGCGGGCGGAGCAGCGAGTGGGGCAGCGAGCGAGGCGGCGGCTTCGAACCCGGCATCGGCTAAAAAAAACAGGACCAAGTCCGCATCAAATCTATCCGTGTCCTATAGCGACCCGCTTCAACAGCAAGTCGCCGGCATGATGAGCGATTCGCCGATCTGCGATAAATGCGGCCACTTCACCGTCCGCAGCGGCGCCTGCTACAAGTGCGTGAATTGCGGCAATTCGATTGGGTGTTCATGAGCAGGGAAAGGGCCGTATGATCTTGGATTTTGAATTTCTGGATTTGCAGATTGACTCTCTTGTCATGAACGGAGGAAAATCCCGAAAATAAGTTGCAGGTCTCGAAAGGAAAACAGGGGTTTGACAAAAGTGACAACAAAGATCACTGGCGTTGAAGGCGCGCGCGGTTCTTATGAAGCGCTTTTTCTCGTGGATACCGGCGCCACCGATTCCATGGCGCCCGCCGACGAACTCGCTGCAATTGGAGTCCAGAAATCAGGCAAGACGGCTTATGAGCTTGCTGATGGAAGCATAAAAGAATACCCATTGGGTTTGGCGAAAATCGAATTCATGGGCGAAATCACCGCAGGACGAATTATTTTTGGCGCCCCGAATTCGGAACCGTTGCTGGGAGTAACGGCTTTGGAATCCGTGGGTATCATGGTTGATCCCACCAATAAAACCCTCAAGCGTTTGCCCGCGATCCCGCTCAAATAAAAGGCATTTTCGTTACTGCCTAGCTTTTTGCATACTCCTTTACTTCGCCGTAATCGTCGCCTTCAGCGGGTCGCACCATTTCTTTTCTTCGGGTGTGTAGTAGAGATATGCGCGGCTGGCGGGGCCGGAGTAAACGCCGGGCGCGGCGGCGATGCAGCTGATGACGATTTCACGCTCGGCTTTGGGTTCGAGCGCGCGATAGTAGATCGCCACGTCGCGTCCGCGAACTTCGTAAAATGAGAACTTGCCGGCCTTGACCGCTTCCTTGAGCTGCTCGTGGCGCGGCTCCAGGCCGCCCGGCAAGCCGATGATCGCCATCGTCATCGGCAGACCTTCGTCTTTCGTGTTGCGCAGACGCGCGATCACGTCCACCGGATCGCCTTCCTTGATTGTCTGCGCCGTCGCCAGTCGGGTTTCGATTGTCTGCGGCGTCGCCAGCCTCGTTACCAGTTCGAGCGGGCATCCTGCGGCGTCGGCGGGTTTCTCGGCTTGATATTCGATCGCCAGGCTATAGGGCATCGGCGAACCGTCTTTCATCGCCAGCGCGATCTTATGCTCGCCCGGATTAAGCGCGCCCCCAAGTTTCTTGAATTCGAGCGCGCCGTCGGTGTCTTTCGTGAAGGCGACTTTTTCGATCTCCTTGCCGTCCACCGAGAGGACCAGCGCGCCGTCGCTTTTCGGACGCGCGCGCGATTTGTCGTATTCGACGATGGCCTTGAGCGCCAGGATCGTGGATTGCGTCGAGCCGAAGCGGCCGCCTTCGCATTCCTTGCAGAGCCACTTCATCGCTTTTTCGACGGCGCCCGCGTAGGCGCCGTCGCTGAGCCACGCCAGCACGGTCAGCGAGGCGGTTTCGATCAGGAGCGATTGTCCGCCCGAGCGCGTGATCGTAGTCTTGGCGCCTTTGATCGAGCCGTCCTTGTCCTGCATCGCCGCCAAATGCTTGAGCAGCGGCGCGGCGTCATCCTTGCGTTTGGTTTCGGCGAGCGCGCCCGCTGCCAGAGCGATCAGATACGGGTCCTCGGATTTCGATGCGGCGTCGCGCTGCGCGTCGAGTTCCTTGACGATGTCTTTTTCGCCCGCGCGCGCCAAAGCCCACGTGATGTAGGCGTTGGTGATGTCATCGGGCGCGCCGCCGAAGGAATCGAGCGCGCGCGGATTTTTCTGAAAACCGCCTTTGCCGTCGCGCCGCTTCAGCAGCCATTCGCGCGTGCGCTCCATCATCTTCGGGTCCACCGGCTGCAGGTCCTTCATGTCGTTGAATTCGAGCAGGCCATAAGCGGTCAGCGCTTCATGTCCCGGATCGCCGCCGAACCATTCATATCCCTTGTCCTTGCACTCGTAACCCGTAAGGCGCTTATAACCGGCGGCCAGTTTCTCGCGGCTGCGCGTGATGAGCGCGGGATCAACGCCCTGGTGCGTCGTGAAATATTGCATCGCCATAACGAGCGGATAGTTGGATGAGCTGGTCTGCTCGAAGCATCCGCAAGGATCGCGGATCATCGCTTCGAGCGCCTTGGTCAGATTACCGAGCGGCGTCGGATAAACGGCCAACTGCGCCGTCATGCCGCCTTCGGTCAGGCTCTTCGGGATTGTGATACTGTGCGAAATTTCCTTTTCAAGCATGCCGCCAAAGCTCAGCGCGATCGGGAAGCCCAGCGGGCGCACGGGTACCGTCCGCGTGACGTTGTCGGTGAACTCTCCGCTGCTGGCCGTGACGACCAGTTCGCTCAGGCCCGCTTGATCCTTGATCGTAGCTGGCACAACGACGCGCATGCGCGAATGCGGCGCCAGCGTGACGTGATCGCCGAATTTGCCAATCGTTACGCCCGCATTCGCCGATGCGACTACCACCGCGTCCATGGGCTTGTCGGTTTCATTGATGAGCGCTATCGGCATGTCAACTTTGTCGCCAGCGGTAACTTCAAGCGGCGCCTTGGCTTCGACGTAGAACGGGCGGCGCGACTCAATGACCGCGTCGTTCGAGCCAAGAACGCCGTCGTTCGTATAGGCGTCGGCCTGCGCGCGGAAGGTCGTCACCGAATCCGAGAGATCGAACGTGACGGAAGTCTCGCCACTGTTGTCCGTCGCGATGGCCGCGCTCCAATAAAGCGTTTCGGCGAAATCCACGCGGTCGTTCGGTTGGCGGTTGGGGCGCGCCGCATGGGCGAATTCGCGCGCGACAACCCAACCGGCGGGCAGCGCCTCCCCGGCTACTACGAGTTCGTCCGCCGCTATTCTTCTGAGTTTTCCCATCGCCTGGGCTGGCTTGCCTTCGGGGGCAATTCTTTGAGCCAACTCTTTTTCTGCTATCATATCTTTAGCTTTGGGTCCGGCAGGTCTTTCCTTGGCGGGTTCAGGCTTGGCGGCGGGAGCAGGCATAAGGGCGGGAGGCGGAACGGCCGCGAGAGGCTGCCGGGCCGGCATTTTCGCTACTTCAATCTTGCCTGCTTTTTTCTGGTCTAATTCAGCCACTTTTAGTTTTTCGACGTTGTCCCCCAGCGCCAGATTATCTACTCTCTCTTCAACCGCCCAGCGAGCATTGCCCTCGCGCATCATCCCGAAGAACCTGGCGCCGCCGGCTGCCGTTACTGGTTGCGGCGGCGGCGCAATGGTCTCCGCCAACACGCGCCGCGCCGCGTCGCTGTATTGCTTCTTGAATTCTTCCACCTTCATGAACGAGAAGCGCCGCCAGCCTTGCGTCCCGAGCAGCAAATCGAGTGCGCGCGAAGGCTTGACCGCGCCACCCTTGATCGCCGTGCTCGCGTCATCAGCCAGATAAACCGCCGCATCCGCCAACTCGCGCACTTCGGATTCGATGAATACCTGCGCGGGCAGGCGCGGCGCCTGCTCGCGCTTCTCGACCATCTCCAGCAGCGCGTCATCCGTCACGGTCAGCGCGACAAAGCCGGGCGCGGGCTTGCCCGTGGCGGCGTCGGTGGTTTTGATTTTCAACGTTGTCTTTTCTCCAGGAATATAGGCGGTCCGATCTTGCTCGATGGCCACCTTCACCTTCGTGGCCGGTTCGCGATAGATCAGCCGCTCTGCGCGTGGCAGGCCCGTTCCGTCATACACCGTTACGCGCAGCACGCCGCAGATTTCCTTGGGGATGCTGAAACTATACCAAATCTCGCGCGGATTGATTTTCCCGGTGACGGATCGCAATCTTGGGGAGCCTTGCGCGATCTTGCGTTCGCGCTGGCTCAGGAGGACGATGCCGGCGTCTTGACCGGCTGATGCGACTGCGACAAGAAGCGGCTCGCCGGGACCGAAGCGGTCTTTCAGCGCATGAAGAATATAGCCTTCGGTCGCCTTGGGCAGATCGGCTTTCGTGGTGATGATCCACGGCTCGATGACTTGCAGGACATAAGCATCGCCCGCCTGCGGCGTGAAGACAAAACTGCCGCGCCCCTCGTGCTCGGTTTTCGCGGTCAGGAGCGCCGCGCCTTTCGAGTCGCGCAGTTCCACCGTCACATCGGCGGGGCGTCCATTCGGAGCGATCGCCTCGAAATAAATGCGGTTCTCGAATCCCGCCACCAGATCGCCGCCCTCGGGATACGCCTTCAGGTCCACCTTGGCGACAAGGATGGGAATCGTCTTGGCCGCCGTCTCGATCACGCCGCCGTCCTCGATGGCGAATGACAGCGTGCCGTCTCCTTCGATGATCGTTTGGGGGAGTTTGAAGCGCGCCGTGGCGTAGCCGCGTTCGTCTATCTTCACCTCGCCGCGCCAGGCTTCGGCTTGGTCCACGCGCGCCACAACGCCTGCCTTTGCGCCCGCCGGAATGCCGCCTTCCGATCGCGTGGCCTGGAGCGTCGCCGATACTTCATCACCCGGCCCGTAGCCTTCGCGCGCGAACTCGATCTGTGTGCGCAGCCGCTTCTGGCGATAGGCGCGGATGTTGAACGAGCGCTCCGCCGGCGGACATCCAACGCTGGGGAAGGCGACCTTGACTTTATAGTCGCCGCCCGCGACCGAATCATCAATAGTCCATTTATATCCAAGCGCGCTATTCTGGAGGTTTGAGCTCCCCTGCGCGATTGCATCGCCTTTGGGCGAGATGATTTCGATCTGCGCCCAGCCGTTCACCGCCAGCGGCTTGCGCGTCATGGCATGAAGCACAATGGCGCGCACATAAACCGTCTCGCCCGGCTTGTAGATCGGCTTGTCGGTCGAGACGCTCCCCAGATAACGGTTTTCGCCGCCGAGGAGTTTGGTCAGTTCCTCACCGACCGGGGTGGGCTTGTTTTGCGCGGCGATGGCGACCAGCAGCCCTAGCGCAATAGAGATGATGCCGATGGCGCCCAGAATGGCGCGATGGCGCAAAAATACCCAGACCTTTTTCATAGCATTTTCTCCTCCCGAAAATGATGAGCCAAAGGGACGTTAACATTGTAATGCGAGGCGCTTGGATGAAATTAAATACCTGCATCCCGCAGATACTATCCAGTATCCTTCATTTCCTTAGACGCTGGTTCTCTTAAAGAGTTCGCATTGAAAAAATATTTTTATGCGATTTTGGCTTGACTCCCAGGAAGCGGCGTAAAATATCAACCGAAACTTGGGACTAAGTTGATGAGCGCTGGATATGGCCTATCGCCAGATGCTCACAGTATTCGGATGGCCCAAGTGGATTCTTTCATCAGGAGATTCGAGCAAATGAGAAATGCAACGTTATTTTCTCATATCGCAGCGCTTTTGGCTGTTATTGAAATTTCGGCATGGGGTCAGGAACGCGCTGCCTCTGCGGCGGCGGCGCCCAATCAGGCGGCGATCTCGTATGCCGACTGGAAAAAAGATCAGCAGAAAACGGCGCCAGCCATGCAGCCGGCCGAGTGCGCCTTGATCTATGCGCGCAAGTTCGAGAAATCGAATCCCTGGGAATCCTGGCGCGCGCTGGAAAAAGATGGGGACATCGCCAAAGCGCTCAGAGCCGTGACCAAGGAGCAGGCCGGCGCCGCGGCGGGCGCAGCAGCGGGCGCTGGCAAATCGCCCTCCGCCAGAGCCGGCTCGGGCGCCGACAGGCCAATGATGACCAATCCCTTCCAGGACAAGCCTGAAGATATCCAGCGCGAAAACCAGCAGCGGCAGGAGGAGCTCAAGCGCCGCCAGGAAACTCTTGCCCGATTGTCGCCCCAGGCGCGGAAAGGCTTCGAGACGACCTGGCAGCACGCGGACAAGGCCAAGGAAGATATGAAAGCCCAGCGCAAGCAGATGGCGGATGATTGGGACAAGCAACACGGAGGCGCTGCCGCTGCCGCTTCGGCCAATCCGCCTGACAAGACGGGCGCCAATGCCACAGCGGCGGCGCAGGGCAATAACACGCCTGCGGCGCCCGCAGCCGCAGACCCGGCCGCCGAACTGGCCCGCTGCCGCGAGATCGTCAACCTGTACTGGAACACCGGCAAGCGTTGCTTTGACGACGATGGGGCGGGCGTTCCGGACCGCATCGCGGTGTATCAGGCCATGCTCGCGCGCAGTCCGGAAATGGACTTCCTGCCGATGGTCAAACTGCAAATCGAAAAGCAGTACATGGCCCAGCAGGCCTTGATGATCTATGCCGGCTCGCTGGCAGCCAAAGGCAAGAACCTGGAGGCGCGCGCGATCTTTCAGATGGCCGCCAAGGCCAACAACGGAATGTTCGCCTCCAAGGCTTCCGAGGCCGAACAAAAAATAAAGGAATCCGAGACCGCGTTTGTCAAGGAGTTGCAGGACCTGGCCGCCAAAGGCGAAATCGAGAAGTGCCAGATGATGGCCGCGCTGGGACTGCGCTATATGCCGGGCAATGCCGAACTGGCCCAGATGAAAACCAATGCTGCCGATCTCGATCCATGTCCGGCCTGCAAGGGAACCGGCAAATGCCCGGACTGTCATGGAACGGGGAAAACATCCTCGCCCGAATGGGCGCCCTGCCCCGATTGCGGCGGCAAGGGCATTTGGGACGTCAGCGGCATGACGTTCAAATATTGCTGGCGTTGCGCGCGCGGCGTCAGTGTCGCATTCACAAGCAAGGAGCAGCTGAACAAAGCGCTCAGCGATCCTCACAAAGGACAGATACAAACCCTTAAGCAAAAGCCCTGCACGACATGCAAAGACGGCAAATGCAAAACCTGCGCAGGCGCGCGATGGAATAAGCGCGCGGCGCCGCGCCCCGAACCCGACATCACCGCGCTGCTGATCCAGTGGCCCAGCTGGCTGTCGGAGTTTGAAAAGACCCTGAAATAGCTCGATCCCGCGCGGACGGGCCATGGTCAACGCGCCCCGTCCACTCATTTCCCGCAGGAGGCGATTCCCTATGTTACGCATCGAAAATGACGCCCTGGTTCTCGAAGGTCCGGCTGGCTGCATCCGGGTTCCTCTCAATGATGAGATCA
>JAPLSP010000360.1 GCA_026398575.1 Candidatus Sumerlaeota bacterium
GCTACCTGACCCAGCCCAATATGGGATTTCGCTCGGGCGACCGTTTCCGCATCCGCTTTTCGCCCGATCAGGATTGCTTCGTTTACGTTCTGCATGAGGGCTCGGATGGCCGCTTCTCAATGCTTTTTCCCCTGAGCGCAATCGAGGGCGGCATGAACTGGGTGATGGAAGGCCACGTGGTTCAGATTCCCAGCACCGGCCAACTGGTGGTGGATGACCAGCCCGGCGTCGAGCGTATGCATATCATCGCCGCGGTGCAGCCTGTGCAATTTCTCGAATCGCTGCGCGGACGCGAAAACCAGATTCCGCCGGATGAATTCAAGGCCGCGCTCAAGAATCTCGACATCGCCTACAAAGTCGAGGGCGTCAAATGGAGCCACCTGGGTCCGGAATTTACGCATGAGGTGATCAAGAACTCTCCCGTGCTTCACTGCAACGTGGAGGTCATTCATAATTAAAGGACTGCCGCGCGAATCTAGCCGGCTGAAAACAGTCAAAAATCCGCAACGAAAGGATGCGTTCCAATGACAGCCAATATGATGAAAGCCCTCGCCTCCGCGATAGCCGTTTGCATGATTGCAGGCGTCAGTTCCTGCGCGCCGGCCGAGCAAACACGGCCCGTGCCCGGCACGAAGATTGCCCCGGACGATGCCAGCCGGCGGGCGCCCCAACCCAATCCGGGCGAGGCTGCGCCGGCGCCGATAGCCCCTGCTCCGGGGACGATCGCTCCCGCGCCGGCCCCCATGGCCCCACCGCCGGCCACGAAGCCGATGCGTCCCCCGGCGCCAACGCCCAGGAAGATTTCAGCCAAGAATATCTATTACGATCCCGGCGACGGCGGCCCCAGCGTTCCTCCCGCCCAGCAACAGGCGGCCGTGCGGTTCTGGATCGAATTGATTCCGCGCGAAGGCCGCGAGCCGCAGACGGTAACGCCCGAGTATGTTTTTTATACGGGCGACCGGACGCGCTATCGCGTGGCCACCAATCAGAACAGCTTCGTTTATGTGGCGACCGAAGGGCCGATGGGAGATCGCAATCTGCTTTTTCCATCGCTGCAGGCCGGCATGGACAACCGGGTTCAGCGGCACGTGGATTTTGTGATGCCAACAACAAAAGGCTTCTTCACGTTCATGGATCCGGCCGGCCCCGAGCGGGTCGTCATCATCGTCAGCCCCACGCGGATTCCTGAAATGGACCAAATCGCGCAGGCGCGCTCGGCGGCCAAGTCCATTCAGCTGGAGCCGAATGAGAACCGGTCATTTACGCGATTCATTGAAAAGCAGGAAGGCAAAAAAAGCGACGGCGTCAAATCGAGAAATATCGTCTATGAGCCCGTCGCCGAAGGGCCTCAACCCGGAGGCTATTATGCGCAGGAGCAGCCGGGATTTGCCGAGCCGGTCGTGATCAAGATCACGCTGCAGCACAAGCCTGCGGAAGAACGCCGCTAGTGTTCTTTCAATTTTGAAGTGACGGGCAGAGGTAGGTGCGGGAACATCAAAGACTCGAACCAGCGCCTGAAGCTTTCATAGATCAATTTCCGAAGAGAAAAAGGAGATGCAAGCCATGAAGATCCTCAACCGCCTCGCGCTCACCGCCGCCGGGCTGATGCTTGTAGCCGCCGCTGCTTATTTGGCGTCCGCGCAGCAGCCCTTGGACAAATTTTTCGGCGACAAGCCCGGCGATAAGCCCAAAACCGCTCCACCTGATCAGCGGCCACGCGCGCATAATGACATCCGGGCCAAGAACCTATATTATGAACCGCCGATGCAACCGGCGACCCCTGCTGCGCCCGCGCCGCCCATGGCGCCACCTCCAGCGCCACCTCCAGCGCCGAACCAGCCGCCCGCGATGCAGCCCGGCTACATCGGGCTGAAATACAAAATCCTTCTGCAAGGACCGGAGGAAAAGGTCCGCGAAGTTCCCGAAATTTTTCCCTTCCGCAGCGGACAGCGTTTCCAGTTGGTATTCGAATCCAACATCAATGGATTCCTATATATCTTCCACAAAGGCTCCAACTCCAAAGGCATGAGGCTGTTTCCCGATCTCCGCATCAATGGCGGACGCAACGAAGTCAAGCGCTTCGAAGAGTTCGTGGTTCCCTTTACCGGATGGCTCAAATTCGATGAGAGGCCGGGCATGGAAGACCTTTATTTTTTCGTGACGCCGCAACCGCTCGATGCGTTTGACAATCTGCAATGCGCGCCGGATGGATCCCTGGCGGACGGCGCATGGGCGGAGGTGACCGCCGCGACCACGAACGCGCAGCCGCCGCGTCCCGACGCCGCGCGCGCTCCGATGCCCAGACCAGCGGACGCCGCTGCGGGCGGCCCTGCGGGCGAACCGCGCGTAAGCCCCATCGCTCCCGGACAGCCGCCTCTGGCCCCTCTGGCCCCTCTGGCCCCCGGCGCAACCGATGACGAACGGGGGCCGGCGATGAGACGCGAAGCGCCCATGGCCGGCGGACCGAAGAACATCGTCTTTGAGCCGGATCAGCCGCAGCCTCCAATGCCGCCCCAGCCGCCTGCGGGCGCGTCCCAGCCGCCGCAACAGCCGCAGCCCCCGCAACCGCCGATGATTTATACGCCGCCCGTGGTCCAGCCGGAAAACTGGAACGTCAATGTTCCCGCTTCGAGCTACGTCGTCGAGAACGCGCCCATGCTGATTCATCACGTTCAGCTGCAGCATCATCCTTGAGGCGCGAATAAAGAGACTTCACAGCCGCGCGCAATTGAGCGCGCCGGCATTCGTTGAGAAAGAAAACCAAGGCATCTTCTCTTTGAGAAGATGCTTTTTTATTGGGCTTTCCATTCTAAAAAGAAAGCGCTCTAGCCTGGATTTCTCACCAAGATCGGGCCGCTCTCTATCATAGCTCAGATGCAAACGGTGTTCCGTGATGCCCTGAAAGGGCAAAAAGACAACAGCCCAGGGCAACGCCCTGGGAACAGAGCGCGGAAATTTCAGAAAGCCATGAAAGGGCGAAAGAAGCAAGCCATTGACTTTCCTCACTATCTCTTCCGCCCTTACAGGGCTTGATAGAAATGGGGATTGGCCGTTCCCAGGGCGTTGCCCTGGGCTGTTTTCTTTCAGCCCTTTCAGGGCATTTGTGGTGAGAAATGCGGGCTATACATAGCGACATAAATAATGCAGAGTGAATTTCACCACGAAGGCACGAAAACACAAAGGTTTCTTCGTGTTCTTCGTGTTCTTTGTGTCTTAGTGTCTTAGTGTCTTAGTGGTTATTCTCATTCTGCAATACTTATATCGCTATGTATAGTAAGCTCCTCAGCGCG
>JAPLSP010000190.1 GCA_026398575.1 Candidatus Sumerlaeota bacterium
CCGCCCGACGGAGCGGGGCGGCCTACCATTCGCCGCATATTTTTGTATATCACGGTTTTTATTTTTCGGCAAATGCCGACTTTGTCTTTTCCAAGCTGCGGAACTGCGCGTACCCATGTGCCCTCTCTGCGCCATTACAGCATTGACAGCGCTCTCCAGACACCAATGATTCTTTCATTTTTACGATTACTCGCAAAATTTCAAGCGATAATCCATTCGCGTCTCGTTCGCGATTTGAAGATTTCATAGGCACAGGATGGTTCTAAAGCAATGCAAGAATGAGCAACCTCCACAATGCCTGTTTGAAATCAGTCTGCCATGTCGCAGATTGTTTGAAGCGAAAAGAATCAGGCTGGCTTGGTTGCCTGGACGATGATGCAGTTGGTGTCGTGCAGGATTTGGCGCAATTCGTATTCCAGGGGCGGGCACCAAAAGACGGTCGCGCTTTCGATGTGCTTGTACCAACGCGCCGAGAAGCCGGTGATCGCCGGGTTGCGCTGCGTCTGGATGGGCGTGGCGCCGGGGTATTGCTTCAGCGCGGCATGGATGTATCGTAGCGAAGCCTTGTCGGAATAAATCAGGTTCAGCAGAATGCCCTTGATGCTTAGCGCGGCGTCCGACAGCTCGCGCAACGTCGCGCAATAGTTCAGATGCAAGACCGGTTCGCCGCCCGACAGGCGCACCGTGCCGCCGACGAGAACGGGCTGATCCGAAAAAATCGCAGCGGAAAATTTCTGGGTTTCGGACGGGCGGGCCATGACCGTCAGATTTTCGAAATCAATCAGCAGGTCCGGCGCGGCTTCGAGCGTGGGGCTTTTGTGCTCCGTGCCGTCAATCTGGCCGGCCAGAAACACCCGTCTGCCGTCGTGCTTATGGGTGATATCGCCGGTCTTCATCGCGCGGCACCGCTCCAAGTATTCATAATAGGGCGCCAGCGAAGGCCGGGACAGAACGAATCCGGCGGCCAGGCGTTCGTAATGCAGCAGTTTATAGAGCGGCTCTTCTTCGACGGGCGCTTTGTGCGGCTGCGCTTCGGGCGCCGGCGCGTCCAGGCGCACCCCCGTGGCGGCAAAGAGCGGCATTTCCGCTTCCTGTTCGTTCACCGGTCTCGGCCGGCTGGCGGCCAGGATGGAAGACAGCGACTGGATGGCGTGCGCGCGCGATTGTCCGAAGCAATCGAAGGCGCCGGCGCGGATCAGGTTTTCGATCAGCGGACGGCGGATCAGCTGCGGCTCAGTGCGGCGGCAGAAATCGGCCAGATCGCTGAATTCGCCTCCGCGCCGCACGGCCTCGATTTCCTGAAACGTTTTTTCGGCCAGCAGCCGCACCACGCGCATTCCGACGTGAATGGTGTTGTTGGCCTGAGTGAAATCGTATGGGGAATGATTGATGTTCAGCGGATGATGACGAATGTCCATGCGCTCGGTCTCGCGCCAGATGACGGAGAACGCCTTCGCGTCGCGGACGGTGTGGTTCAGCATGGCCGTCAGGAACGACACCGGGAAGCGCGCTTTGAGATAAGCGCACCGGTATCCCAGAAGGCACTGCATGAAAACATTCGTGAAGTCGTCCCCGCCGGGCGGTTCGTCATCGGGCGTAAGGTCGAGTTTGACCTTGATCAATTTTTGCAGCGTGCGGGGCTTGTGTTTGCGCAGAAGCGCCTTCATCACGGGGCTTTGGAATGGCGGGATGCCGTTCGTGCGTCCCCCGCACAGCACGTCGAAGGTTTCCTTGTCGTCCAGCGGAATCGCCGATAGATTGATGTCCTTGCCGTATTCGAGCCGTGCCCAGCGCAGCGCTTCATCCAGAATATCGAGCAGCTCGTTGGTCTCCAGATGAATCTGCGGCAGTCCCATCGCCAGGAGGTCATCGGACTCGATCTGGGCCACTTCCTGATCGGCGATGCGCAGGCGCGGCGTGACGCGGTCCAGGTCCTCGCCCGAAATCAGAATATATCCTTCGAGCGGCTTGATGGGCTTGAGTCTCGGGTGCAGGCGCGAAATCAGGAAAGCCAGGAATTGCGGATTGTCGGCGCGCAGCGACGGGCTGGACTGATCCAGCAAATCCGTCAGGCGTTCCGGCTGCCGCCCGCGGCCATCCAGGATGCCATTGTCCATCAGCTCGTAAGCGCGCGGGCGGTCCATGCGCGCCCATTCGCACAGCTGGAGGAACAGCTTGCCTTTGTGGCTTTCGGGATAGCGCCCGAGGCCCGTGACGCGGTTTTCGCCATAGGCCCCGCGCAAATAGGAGAAGATGTGCGGCAGCGAGCGGGCCGGCAGCGCGATTGAAAATACGGGCGGCGCTTTTTCGCCTTCCGTTTCATTGTCCGGGTGGTGATCGCCGAAGAATCCGAGGTTGTATTCCATCGGGTCAATTTCGGTCAGGCCGAGGACGTGCGCCACCAGGCTGGTCAGCAGCTGGCCCTGCCCCGTGCCCCGCGTGATGTTGTTTTCCGCCAGATGCTGCGAGATGTGATAGAGCAGTTGGAAATAGTCGGCGAACCGTCGGCGCTGGATGTATTCCAGTTCGCGGTTCAGGCGGTCTTTGATTTTCTCGGTCAGGCCGCCGTAGATTTGCGCGGCGCTCTGGAAGACGCGATCCCACAAGTCCGACAGCGCGTCGCGCCCGCGTTCGAAGTCGTGCACCGGAAAGTGGCGCCGTTCGCGTCCCAGCGAGGCGCGGCATCGTCCGGCGATCTCCGTGGCGCCGCGCAGCGCGTGTTCGAGTCCCGGCGCGCGCGCCTGCATTTCCTGCGGCGAAGCCAGGTGCCGCGTCAACTCCTCGCGCAAAAATTTGCGCGGGTAAATGGGGCCTTGCAGCGGGACGTTGCGCAAGAAGCGCCAGGCGAACTCGTCTTCGGGCAGCAGGTAGTGCGCGTCATTCGTCATGACCAGCGGGACGCCGACGATCCGCGCCATCTCATCCAGGTAGCCGTTGATCAGGCCCGTGTCCGGATCGCCGTGGTTCCAGATTTCGAACGCCAGCCGTTCATGGTCGAACAGCGCCAGCAGTTGCTGCAAATGCCGGCTCAGTTCGTCCACGTCCTCCCGCTTCAACAGCCAATGGATTTCCGAGCGGCGTCCGCCCATCAGCAGAATGAGGCCTGCGCGCTTTTGCGCAAGGACTTCGAGGGAAACGTGGGGGGGCGCGTCATTCGATTGATGGCGCCAGGCTTCGGAAACGATGGCCGCCAGATTGCCCAGGCCGCTGTCGTTTTCCGCCAGCGCCACGGCGCGAAAGGATTTGCCGGCGTAGCGCGGAGCGCCAGCGGGAAGCAGATCTATTTCGGCGCCGAAAACCGGATGAATGCCGCGCTCCTGGCAAGCGCGCTTGAAGTCCAGGAAGCCGGCGATGCTGTTATGATCGGTGAGGGCCAGCGCGTTCATCCCCTGGCGGGCGGCGGCGTCCACCAATGCCTCAACGGATGCCATGCCGTCGTCAAGGCTGTACTTGCTGTGGACGTGAAGATGAACGAACGGAACGAGTTGCATGCTCAGCCAGGACGAATTCAACAGAAATGGAACTTGGGGGCGCGCGTCAAGGCGCGCCTCATCACAAGAGCGGCGCAAAAATTCTTCGTCCAGCGCGTAAAGCAATTATGAGAAAGCGCCTGGCGCCGCGCAACTTAAAAGCGAGGGGAAAACAGGCAATGTAAAATGAAAAATGAAAAATAGGAAATGAGAAATGAGACCGTGCGCGGCAGGCATAGGATGCAGGGCTGCGTAATGCTGGCGCCGGGATGGGTTGTCATTTTACATTTCTCATTTCTCATTTCTCATTTTACGTATGCCTTTAGCCGCCTGAAGTAGGTGATGAAAATAATTTTCATAAACCCGAAAATTTAACTATTGTGACGTGAGGCCTTTATGTAATGTCCGTCTCATGACGGAACAAATCACCGAGCACTACCTGCTGCAGCTGAC
>JAPLSP010000414.1 GCA_026398575.1 Candidatus Sumerlaeota bacterium
GAATGGCAACTGGAGGAGGCTGATCCTGAGATGAGAAGCATTTTCGGCAAACTTGTTCCCCACGCGCCGCCGTTTATGGATACAGCCGAAGTGGACGCGTAAGGTTGATATTGCGAAAGTTTAGGCTTGTTTTCGAACTGAGCTATAGTAAAGTCGCGCTAGTTGGTAATCATCCAGCGGCTTTACCTGTGTAACATACGGATTCATAAAACCTCCTACTTGATCGGCTCAATCTTGAATACTTCTTCGCCATTCACGGCCAATTCCCAATCCGCGAGTAGCTCTTCACGATGAATTTCGATCCATGCCTGAATAAGTCGAGCTTTTCCAGAAGGCAATTCGCCAGCCATGAGATCCCCGTCGCCGATGCTGAACACCGCTCGCTTCCTCAAACCCGCCTTCGCAAAAGCATCTCCCGCAATTTTTCAAGCCAACGATTTGTCAATGTAACACTTTTCGCAAGCGCCTTTTAATAATCTTCGGACGGATAGCGCTTGGTGGTCAACCGCTTTCGCCCATCATCCGCCGAGACCATAAATCGCAGTCTGCCGCACGCCTGGATCTGCATTTACAGGAATGTCCCTGCAGCTGGCTTCATCGCCGGCGCAAACCATGAATACTTTCCGCTGAACTATCCGATGCAATTCCTGGATCGCCGCAGCCGGGGGTCTCCTTTGTAGAACGCATCGCTCTCGCAGATTAACTTCCCGTCCCCGCGTCGCACGCCAAGCTCTGGCGCGCGCTCGTGACCGATTTCGGACCTCAGCGCAAGCAGACCAAGGCCTTCCCCGAAATTCATCCCGCCAACGCCTTCATCGGCAACCCGTTGCGCTTTGAACTGCTCGCGCGCGAGGCGCACAACCGGCAAATCCTCGACGAGGCGATCGGCTACTGGCTCTATAGGGTCGAGCGTACCGACACGCTCTGGGAACACGACGCGCCGCAGGCCAGCTGCAATCACGGTTTCGCCTCCCGCGCGGCCCGCCGTGCTGCTCCGCGACGCGCTCGGTCTATACCGCGTAGACACGGTGGGCAAATCGCTCCAGCTGCGGTTCGCCGACGTGAAACTCGAATGGCGCCAAGGATCGGTTTCCACGCCGAACGCGCCCTTCCCTGGCATGATGATGTTTTTCCCCCGGCATCATGGGGCGATGGTGGTCACGGTATAATAGAGCTGCACTCCGCAAAATTGCTGCGTGGTTCCGCTGGCCGTCATATTCACGTAGAGATAGTAAAAATTATTTCCCTGATCTATGGTCGCGTTGCTGATGGTCGTATCGGAGCTTGAAGTGATGCTGACGGACGGGCCGGATATGGCGGATTCGGTGATGGTAGCCATGTTCGTGAGGCCTCCCGTGCTTCTCAATGATCCCTTATTGAGACTGGCGATCAGCCCCATGGTTGAACTCGCGCTCTGGTTCCTGTAGTAAACAATAAAGGCTGTCACCGTGGCGCCGTTGGGGATGTCCACTTCGGCTCGAAGGATGGCTTCGGTTCCAGACACCACATAAACGTAACCGTAGGTTAGCCCCGTTTTGCCCACGTCTTCGGGCCGATAGGGATTGAACGCGGCGGGCGCAATAGTTTTGTAGCATGTCTTGGCGTCCACATATTTGTAGTTGCCTTTGACGGTCACGTCACCATATCGCAGAGGGCTGGTCGAGAAATTGTCCTGAACCATCACATCGCCGACGAAATAAGCGGCATACGTGTTTGTCCCGAGTTGGGCGCCATTGTTGCTGGGGGCGTGATTTGCATATAAAGCGTTCCCGTTGGCGCCGTTGGCCAAGCCTACGACACCGGTACCCAAGGCGCCATCGGCCCGGAAATAGCCGCCAATGTTTTGAAAATTGCCGCTGTTTCCCGCGAGCCCTGAAACCGCTTTGGCCTGGGCACCGCCTGCGGTCTCGAAATAGCCTCCCACGCTGGCGCCCGAACCTTCGGCGAAGGCTTCGATCGCCTTGGCGTTCGTGCCGGCGGCGTAGGCGTTCACGCCGGTTCCATTCGCACCGGCGGCCGAGAAATAGCCGCCCGTTCCACTCGCGCCGGTGGCCGCGCTATAAACGCCATAGCCGGTCGTTCCGCTCGCCCGGAAATACCCGCCATAGTTGGTGAAGGCGCCGTCATTGGCCGCATAGCCCTCGACCGCTTTGCCGTTGTTTCCACCGTTGGTGTCGAACCGCCCCCCTATACTCGCGCCCGAACCTTCGGCGAACGCTTCCAGCGCCCAGCCGTTGTCGGCGGAGGCGTAGGCGTTCAAGCCGCGTCCGTTCGAGCCGGAGGCCGCAAAGTAGCCACCGTATCCCTCCGCTCCGGTGGATTCGCCGTGCACGGCATGGCCGCTGGTTCCGGTGGCCTTGCCGTACACGCCGCTGCCGTTGACGCCAGTGGCTTCTCCGTGGACGCCCGATCCATCGACGCCGGTCGCCTTGCCATAAGCGCCTTTGCCGCTGGCGCCGGCGGCAGTAAAGTAGCCGCCGTAGTTCGTCACGTTGGTGTCGTTGTTCGCGTTGCCCTCCACACCTTTGCTGTTGGCGCCGCCGGCGGCGTCAAACCTCCCGCCGATGCTGGCGCCCGTTCCCTCGGCGAAGGCTTCAAACGCCCAGCCGTTCAATCCTGAGGAATAGGCGTAAAGCCCGTGCGCGTCATCACCGGAAGCGCTGAAGTGTCCGGCGTATCCTGTCCCTGTGTTGCTCGCCTTGAGCATGGTTTCCGGATGGGCGCCGATAATCGTCAGCGGGCCAGTCATCGTGTCGCTGGTGGTGTTGACCCAGTTATCCGTCCCGGCGGCCATGAAGGCAGCGGCTGGCTGGCCGTTCAGCGCGGCGGCGTTGGCGGCCTGTCCCGCGCGCAGAGCGTAGGGGGCCGAGACCAGGCGTTTGCGCGGCGTCAGGTTTTCGCTCCCCACTGCCACGTTGAGCCACACCGCATCGGTCGCGAACACTGCTTCCGGGACAAAGTTGTCCGGATCGTCGCCGATCAGGGTCGAGTAAACGCCGTTCGAGTCAGGCGTCACGCTGTCCGTATCGCTGAACATTCCGACCTGCGTGCCGCCCGACTCGGCGGTCCAGAACGTGAACGTCACGTCAACGGCGGATGTGATAGGTTGCCCCGAGGCATTGGCCAAACGTCCCTGATAAGTGATGAGACCCGGCGCGGCGTGCGCTGCAATCTGCGCCACAGTCAGAATGATCGCGGCCAGCAGCAACGTTCGTGCTTTCATAGCATCGCTCCTTCTTTGGATAAGGTATTCTTGCTATCTCCGGCAATATACTTGGTTCCGCGCGGATATTCCTCTGGATTGCATCCACTCAGGCCGATCCGCAGTCTCTCCCTGATTCTTACGGTCTATTCGTCGCAAAAATAAAGTCGGCGATATCCACCTTGCCGTCCCCGTTCGCATCCATGCCGGCGATTCTCGGCGCGATACCCATGAGGTAGTCGAGAATATCCTGAGGCGAGATGGCCCAGGCGCCCCAATACTGGACGACGCCCGCGTTGTCCCGATAGCCCGCGCTCGCGGTTGCGCCGCACGCCGACTCCTGCGCGATCGCCGAATCGAGCTCGCGATACGACGCCGAGACCGCCCGTCCGCCTCCGCAGCCAATGGAGTCAATCGCCATCGCGTAGCTCGCGCTGGTGCGCTGGCTGGCTCGCACACCAGCGATGACAGTGGCGACTACGGCCAATAAGATCACAATGCCGAAGACGCGACGGGCAGACTCGCGCCGACACAACGAACGCCTGGCACAAGAAATAAACATCGGCAATCTTCTCCTTTGAGTGTCGTGGCGCCATCAAGAATCATCTTGAGGAAAATAGAAGAAAACGCTGCAGAAAGCCATAACGCAATCGCTGCTTGCTGCATTGTTATATGCCACTTATTAACTTCTATAACCGTTAGTTTAGCGTCTAATGTCCGGCGCAGGTCAAGCGCTTTCGCGCGCCGTACGGACGGAGCGCCGGACCTGCGCGCAGATGGCCCGAGGATCGCGTAAGGCCGGCATGGCAACAGCAATGCCGGTAGATTGAACATTTAGCGAGGCAAGATGATTTCGACTCGGTTATCCGCGCCGGATGTAATCATCACTTCTTTATCTACCAGCCTTGGATCGGGCGCGGCGGCGGCGGCCGCCTCCGCCGCCTCTCGCCGAGCCGGGAAACGTCCGAGCAACCTAGCTTTTCCTGGGTAGAGCCCCTGGACAATGAATTCGCCCTGCTTATTAAGGACCGCCCAATGGGCATGGGCGCCCGCGGGCATAAGCGCGCTCAGCGAATCGGGCGCATCCTTCACATCCTGCGGCAATGGCAGCGGAGGCGCGTCGCCCGGAGCGCCCGCCACAAGAACCGTAAGACCTTGAAGGGGCGTCCCGTCGGCTTCCATGATTTTCCCGGAGAGCCGTTCGCCGCGCCGCAACCGAATCTCGCCAAGGTTGACAGCGCCGGAGGTATCCATCGAGTCCAACGAGATCGGCCCCGCTTCCCTGGGCAGATAATTGCGGGGATAGAACGTCAGCTTCCGCGTATCTTTGGGCGCGTCCCATAATTCGAAGCGCCCGCCCGCGCCGCGCGTGTTGAAGATATAGTTGAGGCGCGTTCGCTCGCTATTCGCAAGCGTCGCAACCACCTCGGCGCCGATCACATGCTTCATTCCCGATTCCGCATTCACCGAAGCGGGCGCCGTTGTTTCGTCGTCCACCAGGCGCCCCTCGACCTTGTATCCCATCGCGATTTCAACATCGCCGAGATTCGCCCGATTCCCAGGCGCCTCTTTCGGAAGCGCAATCTCCGCAATGGCGCTTCGCAACGCCATGAGAGAGATTTTTCCCGTTTGCGGCGGAATTCGAATCACTGCAAAGCATCCGGTCCGTTGCGCGCCACCGTTTTCCAGAGACAGAAAATGATTATCGGCGTCCTTTTCATACGCAGTCCCTGCTTGCGGGAACGAAACCAACAAGCGGCCAAAGCGATCTGCCAAATCTTTCACGGAAAGCGGCTGCCTGTTTTCTGCACGGATGAATCTCCCCGTCGCCGTCACGCCCCGTGATATCCGGACGTCGCCCAGATCAATCTGCCCGCCGCCGGCGCCGGCGCCAGGACCGGCGTTGGTTGGAATATCTGCGATGGCAGACAGGGAATAATCGCTTCTGATCTGAATCTTCCGCGCTCCGGCAGGGGCGCCCTCAATGCGGAACCGTCCGTCTGCGCCCAGCGGAATCTGAGGCCCCGCTTTGACTTCCTCATTCGGCCCCACGATCCATAATACATGGATTTCCTCTGTTTTGGGGGCGCCTCCCAAATCATAAATCCCCAGCGGCTTGTTAGTCTCCGCCTCCACCAGGCGCCCATTCAGTATCCTTCCAGTCTCTGGTTGGCCGTTTTTTTTGTCATTCTCACCGGCGCGCAGGAGCATCGCCAACGCCAGCCCGATAATCACCATCGCGGCTACACGATGAAAATCCCGGAGAGTACATTTCGATTTTATTGCGATCATTTTATTTTCTTCTTGGCTGAATGGGGATAAGCTTCTCTGCATGCCCAAACGTCAAAATCTGATACAACAAATTCGGCCGCGCCGCAATCAAAGGTTTCAGCCCCAGGTTAACGGTCCAGGAAAATGGTTGGATTCCCAAGCCCCTCCTGCAGTATATTCGCCTCAGCGAATTCTTGAATGGCAGCAAAAAGAATGCTTTTCTTTGGAAAAATCGGATAATCATCATGGCTTTTGAAAGCAAACTGAGCAAAGACGCGGTGAATTTTATTGACGATGCGCGCCTGACCGGGCTTCTGAGCGCAGCCAAACCGGACCCTGTGCGGACGCGCGAGATCATCGCCAAGAGCATGGACAAGCAGCCGCTGTCGGTTGAAGAGACCGCAGTTCTGATCAACGCCGACGCTCCGGACCTGGTGGAGGAGACTTTTGCCGCCGCGCGCGAACTCAAGCGCAAAGTCTATGGCAACCGCATCGTGCTGTTTGCGCCGCTTTATATCGGCAACGAATGTATCAATGACTGCGCCTATTGCGGGTTCAAACGCTCGAACACCGAAGCGGTCCGCCGTACGCTGGACGAAGAGGAACTCAAACGCCAGGTCACGGCGCTCGAAAATACGGGGCACAAACGCCTGATCCTCGTCTTCGGCGAGCATCCGCGCTATCATCCGGAGTTCATCGCCAAGTGCGTCCGCATTTGTTACGACCTGAAGGTGGCGCATGGCGAAATCCGCCGCGTCAACATCAACGCCGCGCCCCTCGACCACGAAGGATTCAAGATCGTCAAGCAGGCGGGCATCGGCACTTATCAGATTTTCCAGGAAACCTATCATCTCGAAACCTACCGGCGGATGCATCCCGGCGCCACGCGCAAAGGCGATTTCCTCTGGCGCCTGGATTCGCTCAGCCGCGCGCAGGAAGCCGGCATTGACGACGTCGGCGTCGGCGCGCTGTTCGGACTTTATGACTGGCGATTCGACGTGCTGGGATTGGTGACGCATGCCACGCATCTGAAAGAACGCTATGGCGTCGGGCCGCATACGATCAGCTTCCCGCGCCTGCGTCCCGCTTCCGGGGTGCAGATAGACAAGTCATTCCTCGTCAGCGACCACAATTTCAAACGCCTCATCGCCATCCTGCGCCTGTCGGTCCCCTACACGGGAATGATCCTGACGGCCCGCGAGAACGCCGCATTGCGGCGCGAAGTCATGGAGTTCGGCGTTTCGCAGATTGACGCCGGCAGCCGCATCGAACTCGGCGGCTACACTGAAGCCGGCGATGCGCAGCAGCAACAGCGCGAACGCGAACAGTTCGAGCTGGGCGACGTGCGCTCGCTTGACGCGGTCATGCGCGAATTGATGATTGACGGCTATATTCCCAGTTTCTGCACGGCCTGCTACCGCCTCGGTCGCACCGGCGAACACTTCATGGAATTTGCCATTCCGGGCTTCATCAAGCGCTTCTGCACGCCCAACGCGCTGACGACGCTGATGGAATACCTCGTGGATTACGCCACGCCCGAGACGCGCGCCGGCGGCGAAAAACTCATCGCCGAAGAAGTAGCCCAATTGCCCGACGGCCCGCGCAAAGACGCGCTCCTGCAGCGCCTGAAGCAGATTCAGACGACCGAACAACGCGATTTGTATGAGTGATTGGGGTGATGGTGCCGAGAAGGTGAATCGAACACCTGACACAAGGCTTTTCAGGCCTCTGCTCTACCAACTGAGCTACCTCGGCACTGCGAACGGCGTGCAAAAGAAGAAGAATGTTATTTACATGAAGCCGGCTAGGCAAGCTGTTTTTTTGAATTAAAACTCCCCCCAATTCGCGTCAGTCCATGCCCGTCCGTGCCAGTCCGTGCCAGTCCGTGCCCGTCCATGCCCGTCCGTGCCAGTCCGTGTCAGTCCGTGTCAGTCCGTGCCAGTCCGTGCCAGTCCAGGATCGCCCATGCCGCCAATCCCCTCCTACACCCGCGCCCTCACAATCGCCGGCTCCGATTCCGGCGGCGGCGCCGGAATTCAGGGAGACCTGAAGACCTTTGCCGCTCTCGGCGTTTACGGCTCTTCAGTCATCACCGCCCTGACCGCGCAAAACACTCTCGGCGTCTCCGGCATTCACGCCGTTCCGCCGGAGTTCGTCCGCAAACAAATGGACGCCGTGCTGTCCGACATCGGCGCCGACGCGGCCAAGACAGGCATGCTGCTCAATTCTGCGATCATCGAAGAAGTGGCCGCCGGCGTCGCCCGTTATCAAGTGAAGAAGCTGGTCGTGGACCCGGTCATGATCTCCAAGCACGGCTACGTGCTGTTGGAGCGAGACGCGATTGACGCGATGATCCGCCGATTGATCCCGCTGGCCGAGATCATCACGCCCAACGCCGAAGAAGCGGAACTGCTTTCCGGGATGAACGTCGAAAGCCTTGATGACATGCGCGAAGCGGCGCAGAAGATGCTGAAGCTGGGGTGCCGGTCCGTGATGGTCAAAGGCGGCCACGTGGACGAGGGCGCGCAGGCGACGGACTACTGGACCGATGGCCGCGAGGAATTGACGCTGACCGCCGAGCGCTCCCCCGTCATCCACACGCACGGCACCGGATGCGCATTGTCCGCCGCGTTGACCGCGCATTTGGCGACAGGCGCCACAACCCCCGAAGCCGTCCGTCGCGCCAAGGACTTCGTCACCGGCGCGATCCGCAATTCCATTCCGCTCGGAAAAGGAATTGGCCCGGTCAATCATTTCTGGCAACTGGGAGCGCCGACTGGGAGCGCCGGCATCTCTGCCGGCGAGTGAAACAGCATGACACGCCGGCAAAGATGCCAGCGCTCCCAGTGCGGCGCTCCCAGTGTCCCAGTCGCCGCATTGATATCGGCTTTTTTAGTTGACACAGCCCCTGCGCCGCATCAGGATTCCGCTCCCACGCGCAAACAGAGTCGGGGCGTGGCGCAGCCTGGTAGCGTACTCGCTTGGGGTGCGAGTGGTCGCTGGTTCAAATCCAGTCGCCCCGACCAACTCTTCCTGCTACAAAAAACTGCCAGGATTTTGCGCAAAAATATCCATTGACTCGCCCAATGGGCTGGTTGTACGAACCGCCGCCCTAGCGCACAGAGTGTTTCGTTTTTTCAGAATTTTGGTCCCTCCCCCACCATGGACCAAGCGCTCTGAAGGTGTGGTTCATTTCCAGCGCTTCCTGAGCATGCCGAGAGGAAAGGGATGGAGAAAGCTGCTTGTCCCGACGTAGTCGTTTACGTTTGCCGGAATTGTGTGCCCAACGGCTGGCGGGCGCCGCGCCAATGGATTCGCAATGGCCTTCACGTGATAACGAAGGAAATCCCCTGCACAGGCAAGACGGATGCGCAATATATGTTTCACGCCCTTGAAGGCGGTGTTAAGGGGCTGTGCGTTGTCGCATGTCCGCGCGGAGATTGCCGCCTGGCGCAAGGCAACTATCGGGCTGAAATCCGCGTTCAGACCGTGCGGCTGCTGCTGGAAGAAATCGGCCTCGAAGCCGGACGAGCGCGGCTCCTGCATTGTTCTCCGAACGACGCGCCCGGCTATCTCGAAGGAATTATCAACGAAGCGATTGCGGAGATTGGCGCGCTGGGCTCCAGCCCCCTGAAATCAAGCGCAGACCAGCTCAACGAAAACATAAATCAACTGACAAAGGCAGCCAAAACAGCCATAAAGCAGGACGCCCCATCGCGCCCGCCCCATCCGCTTCCCAATCTCCCATAGCTCCCATAATTCCCATAACTCCCATAATTCCCATAGCTCCCATAATTCCCATAACTCCCATAACTTCCATAAATCGCCCATCATCAGGAGACCCCCGATGATAGTAGCCGACCGCAAAAAAATCCCCGAAATCCGCGACATGATAAAGAACCACAACCGCGTGTTGCTGGTGGGCTGCGGAACGTGCGTCACCGTCTGCCTGGCCGGCGGCGAACGCGAGACCGGCATCCTGGGCTCGGCCCTGCGCATGTCGCTGAAACTGATTGGCCGCGGAAACATCGTGGTGGATGAGTGCGTGATCGAGCGCCAGTGCGAAGACGCCTTCACTGATCTGCTGGCGCCGCGCGTCGCCGGATACGACGCCATTTGTTCATTGGGCTGCGGCGCGGGCGTGCAAGCCCTGGCCGAGCGCTTCCCCCAAACCCCGGTCTATCCGGGATTGAACACCGAATTCATCGGCATCTGCCCCATCACGCGCTGTGCCAAGCCACTCTTCAACGGCCCCTGCGGCGGATCGCGCGAAGGCAAGTGCGAAGTCAACCCCGATCTCGAATGCGGCTGGCAACTGATCTGCGATCGCGCCAAATCCATCGGCGTTTTGGATCGCCTCGCCACAACCATCGCGCCGACTCAAGACTGGTCCACCAGCCTCGACGGCGGCCCGCGCAAAGTCATCCGCGAAGACCAACGCATCGCCGGCCTCGGCCCCAAAGCCTAGCCCGCCTTTCGCAAGCCGTCTGGCGCCCTCTTCGCGCCAGCCCAGCTTCAGCGCCTTTGCGCGTTATAGGTCCCATAAGCCCTATAGGTCCCATAGTTCCCATATTCCCCCTCACACCACCCCTGGTCAATCACCGCATCCGCCAGCCGCGTGAAGGCCGCGATGTTGGCGCCCATGAGGAGATCGCCCTTGTGGCCATATTCATTTGCCGCAGCCAAAGCGCCGGCGTGGATATCCTTGATGCCTTGCCGCAGCCGGGCGTTTATCTCGTCCCGGTCCCATTTCAGGCGCATCGCGTCCTGCGACATTTCCAGCGCCGAAACGATAACCCCGCCGACATTGGCCGCGATGCATGGCCCGTACAGCACACGGTTTTCGACAAAGAGCCGTTGGGCCTCAGGCGCGCAAGGCATGTTCGCGCCTTCGCATACCACAAAGCATCCATTCTCGATCAACCGCTTCGCGTCATCGCCGGAAATCTCGCCCTCAATGGCGCAGGGAAACACGCAATCGCACGGGATGGTCCACGGCGCCTGCCCTTCAAGGTATCGGGCACGCGGGAACTTCTCGGTGTATTCTTTGATGCGTCCGCGCCGGACAATCTTGAGATCCTCCAGCCAGCACCGTTTCTCCTTGTTTATGCCGTGGGGATCGTGGATGCAGCCGTCGGAATCGGAGAACGCGACAACGACGCCGCAAAGCTCGGTGATTTTCTCAGCCGCATGCAGCGCCACCGCGCCCGACCCGGAGATGACGCAAACTCTGGCCATCTTTCAGGGAGTGTGGATGCGGGCCGAAGTGCAGCCGATCAGTAGGACGATACGCCCAGGCTCAAGTCCCGCCTTTCGCGAATGAATTTCCGCTTGCGCATCGCCCCGCCGCCTATGGAAACTCTTTGCATATTGACTAAAATGAGTGCCCATTAGCGGTTATTAGCGGTTATTAGCGGGTATTAGCGGTTCCTGACTTTGACAAACAAACAAGGAGAGCACTATGGATACCAGCAAACCTTTTGCCCAAGAAGGCTATGATTTGATGAATGCCGCTTTCGAAGTTCATTACGAGCAAGGCGGTGGTTTGTCTGAGGAGATATATCAGGAGTGCCTGGAGATGGAACTGCAAATGAGAAGCATTCCGTTCCGATCCAAGCAAGAGATGACGATATATTATAAAGGGCGCGAGCTCCAGAAACGCTATGTCCTTGACCTTGTCGTCTTTGACCACATCATCGTTGAATTGAAAGCCGTTTCGGAGTTGGCGTCGGAACATGAGGCCCAACTCCTAAACTATATGCGCATCTCCAAACAGCCCGTTGGCTATCTTATCAACTTCGCGCCACATGAAAAAGTTGAGTGGAAGCGCTTTGTGATATCTGAATTCGTAGCTTCGAGTAACCGCTAACGGACGCTAATAAACGCTAATAAAAAGGCCATATGATGAAAAAGAACCGCATGCCTCCGATACATCCGGAAAAAATTTTGCAGGAGGAATATTTGATCCCTCTCGTGATGAGTGTGAACTCTTTGGCGCTGGCCTTGCGTGTCCCTGCGACGCGGCTGCATGAGATTGTGAAGGAACGGCGATCCATCAGCGGAGACACTGCTCTGCGTCTGGCGCGATACTTTGGCGGAGACGCGCAATCATGGCTCAATCTTCAGAGCGAATATGACCTGAAAATAGCCGATAAGCAATTGCGTGAACGCATAGAAAAAGAAGTCGCCCCGCGAGCTGCCTGATGAACTCTTATGGTTTGGCCTGCTGCAGTTGCTTCAGCGCCGCGCTAGCGGCTTGGGGGTCCTTGCCTTTGATGGATGCGGCGATGTCTTTGACAGCTTGTTCCACCTCGGCGCGGATGGCAGCATTGGAGAGCAGCGGGAGCGCGATCTGCAGCGCCGCCGGGTCGGCCGCGCCCGCCAGCGCGCTGAGGATCAGCTTGCGCTCGTCATCCGTGCGCGCGTCCGCCATCAATGCTTTATAGCGATCCATCAAAGCGGCTGTGGGTTTGGCGTTTTCGATCTGCGCCAGGCGCGTAAGGCCGTTCAGCGCCAGCGCGCGGAAATTCTCCTTTTCAGGCGCGCGATAGACGCCCGCGAGCGCATCCCATGCGGCGGGATCGGGCCACTGCGCCAGCGCGCGCACGGCGGCGTCGCGGATTGGCAGATCCGGGTCCTTGAGCGCGGCCTTGACGGCTTCCAGAGATTTTTCATTGGCGCATCCGGGCAGCAGGCGCAGCATCGAACGGCGCGCGTCAGTGTCGGCGCTCGCGCCGCTAAGCGCAGTCTTGACCGCCTCGAAGCGGTTCCCGACATTTTCAATTCCCGAAAGCGCGCGCATCGCCGCCAATTCGGCGTCGTTCCGCGCGTTTGATTTCTTCAACGCCGCCAGCTTTTCCAGCAACGCGGGCGCGTCTTCCGCCTTCACAAGCCCGCTCAAGGCTTTGAATGCGGCTTTGGCGATTGCCACGTCTGCGCTGGGGGATGCTTCGGCCAGCAGCGCAAGAACCGCGGCGCGGCTTTCGCGTTTGGAGAGAACCGTGATCAAACTCAGCTTCGTCTCGCCGCTGGAGCTCTTCATTGCGGCGATGATGGCGTCGTCCGTGGCCGCGCCACCGGACAGTCCACCGAGCGCCGATTCAATTGGCTGGCGTTCGGCGGCGTCATTGGCCTTCGCGAGCGCCTGACAGAGTTGCGGAGCATTGGCCGCGTCACCCAAACGCCCGATTGCATTAATTCCCGCAAGCCGCATGTTGGCGTCGCTGCTTGCGGTGAAATTCAACGCCACCGGCAGGGCCGCTTTCTCGCCAAGTCCGGCGAGCGAATCGAGCGTCGTGATCTGCATGGGCGCCAGCAGTTTTGCGATGCCGTCAATCACCTGCTTGCGCCCGGCGCCATCGAGCTTCGATATCTGGCCGAGGCCGATGGCGCGGGCGTCGGCGTTGTCGCTGGCGAGCAGTTCCATGACTTTCGGCGCCGAATTGCCGCCGCCCGTGGCGAGCAGAGCGCGCTGAGCCGCGAGTTGGATGGCGCGCGGCTGTTGCGGTTGGCTCAGTTCCTTGAAGAGCGCGGCGGCCTCGGCGGATTTTCCGTCGGCAAGGAGTTGCGAGGCGCATTTGAGGCAGGCGTCCGCCGCGACGGGGCGAAGTTTTTCAGGCCCGCTCCGCATCGCGTCGGTCACGGCTTTGGTCGCTTCGGAGCCGCCAATGGCCGCCAGCGCATCGAGCGCGATGGCGGCGGCGCGCTCGTCTTTGCCGCTGAGCAGTTTCGCAATCGCCGGTCCACCGGCGGCGTCTTTTTTCGCCGCGAGCGCCAGAGCCAGAGCGGCCTGCCACGCCGGATCGGCGGCCTTGCCCAGCGCGTCGCGCAAAGCGATGGCGGCCTCTGGCGCGGGATTGCGTTCGAGCGCGCAACGCGCTTTTTCGCGGATTTGCGCGTCCTTGTCATCGAGGAGTTTCGCTTCGATGCCGACGACCTCCGCCTTGCCAACCCATGCGAGCTCATTCAAGAGGCGGAATTTCGCCTCCAACGGAATGTCGGTTGCGGCCGCCGCAGCGACCGCTTGGCAGCAACCGACGCGCTCCGATTCGGCGCCGGAGCGCGAGGCATAGTGGATAGTGGCTTGCAGCTTCATCAGCGTGTCTTGATCATCGCCGCCCAGCGCGGGCAGCATTGCCTTGATCGCATCGGCGTAGGCCTTCTGCATCTGTTCGGGGGTCTCGCCGCCTTTGAGCTGGACCGCCGGCTCCGGCGCATCCCAGGCTTTGTTCTTCCCGGCCCTTGCCGCATTTCGTGCAGCTGGCGCCGCCGCTGCTTTTCCAGCGCCTTTTGCATTCGCATTCGCGCCTGCCTTTTGATCCGCCTTCGCCGCGGGTTTGGCCGCCCATAACAAATTCGATCCGCCGCTCATCAACAGGATCGTCAATAAAAGGACAGTGGTCCGTCTCATAAAGCTCTCCTTGAAGTCTTCCTCGAAGTCTTTCTCGATAATTGCATTCTAAACAAGATGCCACGGCGCGCGCTTGGGGCGCGACAGCCAGCGGCTTGCCTCTTCGTCGCCGATGATTTCCTCTTTCGCCGGGTCCCACTTGAGCGGGCGATTCAGCCAATAAGCGATATTGCCCAGATGGCAGACGGTAACGGCGCGGTGCGCGACCTCGATATTGCGGAACGGCTCCTGCCGCGTGCGCACGCAATGCAGGAAATCCCCGACCAAGCCGCCCGTGCCCTTGTAGTTCGGAATATTGATATTCGGCGGCGGCAGGCGCTTGGCGTCGCCGCCTTCGATTTCGGCCTTGGTTCCCTTGATTTTTAGCCTGCCGTTTATTTTATCCGGCGCGTGGTAGATACGTATTCCATTGGCGAAAACATACGTAAGGAATTCGTGTTCCTTGCCGTCGGGCGGAATAATCTCGATGGGCCCGGTTTCATGCAAATTGCACGCGAAGAGCGCGCCGCCGAATACATGCGCGCCCCAGTCCGTCATGCCGCCGCCCGAATAGTCGCGCCAGGCGCGGAAGACGAGCCGCTGCGGATTGAACGCCGCCCAGGGCGCGGGGCCAAGCCACATATCCCAATCAAGACCCGGAGTAACCGGCACACCCGGCAGCGCGCAGGGCTTGGACGGCGCGCTAACGTTGACCCATGCTTCCTTCACTTCGCCAAGCGCTCCGCCGCGCACCATGCGGTGGAAGTAGTTGTAGTCGCCCCATACGCGCTGGCTGCCGCCCGAGAAGACGCGCCCATAGCGCCGCGCCGCCTCGACCATCGCGCGGCCTTCGCGCACCGTCAGCGTCTCGGGCTTTTCGCAGAAGACATCCTTGCCGTGACGCATGGCGTCAATCGCAATGACGGCATGCCAGTGATCGGGCGTGGCGATCATCACGGCGTCAATGTCGGGGCGTGAAGTGATTTCGCGGAAGTCATTGTGCGCGGAGCACGAGGCGCCGCCGTAATGCTGGTCCACCGTCGCCTTGGCCTGGTCGAGGTGGTCCTTGCGCACGTCGCACACAGCCACAATCTGGACTTCGTCAAAGCCCATAAAAGTCTTGGCGTCTCCCGCGCCGCGTCCGCCGATACCGATGCAGCCGACGGTGAGGCGATTGCTCGGCGCCGGGCGGGTGTCGCGTCCGAGCGCGGAAGCGGGGAGGATATAGGGCGCGGCCGCCGCGGCGAGCGCTCCTCCCAGAAACCGTCTTCGCGTTGTTTGTCTTCGTGTATTATCTGCAATCATGATCATCGCTCCCATTGCCGCCTGCGTTGGCCGCATTCCCATTCACCTTTTCCCAAAATATTGAGCCGGCGACTGCGCGAAGTCAAGCCAGAGACGCAGATTGGCTAATGCGGATAGGAGCGGCGCCAGCATTTGGAGTAAGGTGGCTCGCCGCCTTCTTTTTGGCGATTCAATGGCCCTGGCGCAAAAAAGAAGGCGGCAAGCCACCTTACTCCAAAAGCTGGCGCTGCTTTTTACCGCATTACATTTAGCCCTAAACCAAAAAAAATGCTCAACGCTTTTTGCCCGAAATGGCTTTTTTTTCAGAGCGGCGGCGGGAGGAAGAACGCGGGACGTAGATCGGCTCGAAGGTTTCGGGATCGAGGCCGGTGTGATAGATGGCCGCCGAAAGGATCATCGGCAGAGGAATGAATTCCTGCGATTGCTCGACGCGCAGGCCGCGCTGGCCCAGTTCGCGCCTCAGCTGCGCGACGGCCTCGCGGTCGCTGCCTGGGTGCCCGGCGATGAAGTAAGGGAGCAAGTACTGTTCCTTGCCCGCTCGCTGCGAGATGGCCTTGAAGCGCCGCTGAAATTTCTCATACTCCTCGAAGGAAGGCTTGCGCATCAGCCGCAAAACCTGCGGCGCGACGTGCTCCGGCGCCACTTTCAGATGCCCGCTGACGTGATGCGCCACCAATTCCTCGACGTAATTCAGATCCAACAGCGCAAGATCGTGGCGAACACCCGAGCCGATGAAGACGTGCTTGACTTCGGGCAGTTCGCGCACGGCGCGCAGCAGGCGGATTTGGGCGGTATGATCGCAGTTGAGGTTGGCGCAAACCGCTGGATAGAGACATGAAGGACGGCGGCAATGGCGCCCGGCTTCCGGCTTCAGGCACCCCAGGCAATACATATTGGCCGTCTGGCCGCCCAGGTCCGTGATGGTTCCGCGAAAGCGCGGACTGCGCGCGAGCCGCTTGACTTCGCGGATGACGGAGGCTTCGCTGCGCGACTGGATGAACTTGCCCTGATGCTGCCCCAGCGAGCAAAAAGCGCACCCGCCGAAACATCCGCGCACGACGGTGATGGAGTTCTCGACCGGCTCGAGCGCGGGGATTGACTCGTCATAACTAGGATGCGCCTGCCGCGTGAAAGGCAGCTCATACAGGCGATCCATCTCTTCAGTCGTCAGCGGTTGCGCGGGCGGATGAACCAGCAAATAGCGGTCTCCATGTTTCTGAACGAGCGCTCGCGCGGAAAAGGGATTGCTCTCATGCTCTGCGGCCAGCGCCATTTCCATGAAAGCGCG
>JAPLSP010000313.1 GCA_026398575.1 Candidatus Sumerlaeota bacterium
GGCTGCGATCGCTTATACCATCCAGCATTGCATCGTCGCATATCGTATGATTCCCGGCGAGCGCAGGAAAGCCATCGAAAGCCTGAGAACGCATTGGGCCTCCATTGTTGAAAACAATCCAGCCATTGCGGAGATGTGATAGTCGCGTCCCGACCTATAGCTTGGCGCTGCATGGTAGGCCGTCCCGCTCCGTCGGGCGGCCTCGGCGCGCTGTTGCCGTCCGACGGAGCGGGACGGCCTACCATGCGGCGCCAAGCTGGATAAATTCTGTTTTTCATCGCCCGGCAACTAAGATGTTGTGCTTGTAGAGCAGATACACCGCGAGACGCGCCAAATATGAGCGCATGCAAGAAATGCCAAGTCGGGCGCCATTTTGCGCATGTCATCAATGCGGCGAGTATCCTTGGGCGCTTTCAGGATGGCGTTTTATCAAGGATATTGCTTTGATGTGGGCATGCAAAGGAATGGCATGGACATTGCATATCAGGATTCCGAAAGGATGGGCCAATATGAATAGGATGAGTACAACCTTTGTCAGGTTTTCCATGATTTGCGGGATCGCGCTTGCTTCCGGAATGCTGGCGGTCATGGCGGGTTGTTCTAGTTCCGCGATGAAGTCCGCGCCGCTCTGGGACCCGAGTTCCTCCGGCGCGGCTACCTTGAGCGACATGGAATACAAAAAAGCCGAAGGGCCGCCGGAGGACCGCGTCAATCTCTGGCCGGTCTATTATTATCGCAAACCCGCGACGTCGGTTCTGTGGCCGATGATCGCCGTCACGGACGAGGGGAACGCCGTCATCCCGTTCTATGAATATTTATACAAAGACAAGGAACTGCGGATGGGAATGATTCATCATTATGTTCCGGCGCTCGCGAACGTGAATGGCGCCAAGGACTGCTATCGCATCCTGACCTTCTTCAAAGGGCCGGACGCCACCTGGTTCTTCCCGTTTTTCTATAAAGACAGCGATACATATCGGTCTCTTCTCTACACGCGGACGCGTTCGGACTGGAAAGACCTCGACGGCATTTTAGGTCCGCTCTTTTTCATAAAAAAAACCGGCAAAGACAAGCAAGACACGTCGGCCTTTTATCCGTTTCCCATATTCGAGTATTGGAATCACGTCTCGGACAAAGGCAGCATGGCGTTGCCGCTTTATTATTTCGAGTGGAACAAAGCCGCGAAGCGCATGGCAGCATTGAATCTCGCGGGTCTGCTGTTTCATCTCGACTTGGACAATCACTGGTATTTCTACCTCGCAGGCTTGGGCGCAGGAAGTCATGAAAAATACAGTGCGGGAGAGACCAAGGCAAACGGCTTTGATTATTGCTTTCCGTTTTTCATTTTCTCGCGCGATGGAGCGGAATATTATCAAAGCATATTGTTCCCCTTCTTTCATCGCTTCGGCGACAAAGAAGGCGACGCGCAAACGTTGTTTCCGGTCTATTATTATTCCCACTACGCCAGCGGCTACAAACGCACGGTAACGGCGCTGTTCGGGTTCGACAATGAAGGCACATGGTATCACGTCGCAGGGCCGATGTATTTCTATTCGAATCGCGACGGCGTGACCTGGCGGTCGTTTCTCTGGCCGCTGTTCTGGTCGCGCCAAGACAAGGATTCGCTTTACCGCTCCTGCTTGTTCCCGCTGTGGCATGAATACCGCGACAACGACACGCGCCGCACAATCCTGGCGCCGCTGTTCTGGAGCGAAAAGGGCGCGAAGAGTTGGGCATGGCTCTCGCCGCTGGTTTCATTCGGGCGTGGCAAGGATGGCACAAGCGCCTTCTTCAATTTGTGCGGATTGCTTTATCACTATTCCACCGACGCCTATTCCACGACGCAGTACTGCCCCTGGCCGTTTTTCGGAT
>JAPLSP010000726.1 GCA_026398575.1 Candidatus Sumerlaeota bacterium
GCCTCAAGCGCCACTTTGGCCTTGAACTCCGCCGCGTGTTTCTTGCGTACTGACATGGTGTGCGTCGCCTCCCCTCGCGGGTCGAATCATAGGGCGGCGAAGCTACCTTAAGCACCCCTCCAGTTTTTGGGGAGTATTATACTGGAGCGATGAGACAACGCCGTGAGTCTCTCACCTCCTTGTTCAGGAGACAAGAGAATTGGGACTTCTGAAGACTCAAATTTATACCATGAATTTCTTGCCTCGTCCACAAAAGAGCCTTCATAAGAATTAGCAATTCGGCCCCAGACATGATTGGCGAATTCCAAATCACTCGGTGACGGCGATTCAGGCGTTTCAAAGATCCTGCGATGGTGCCTTCGCTCAAGGATTATGCGACCGTGCATGCCGCCGGCATTTTCGCTGATAAGGCTGAGCACACGCCAATCATCCCACTTAAGATATTCGCGCATATCCTGAATTGAAGTTGGCGGGCTGAAAAACGGCGATCCATCAGAGGAGGGGTATTTTGAGGAATCTGCCAGAAGAGATTTTAGAACGCAAGCCAGATGATAATCATAAGCGCGGCGCGCTTGATGGAAATAGACCTGTGTAAACATCATATAGCGCGCTAATATCAGCGCTTCAGCGGCATGAAGACCTCCTTCCTCAATCGCCACTTTGGGAGCATTTTTTTCATCGTTTGCGATGGTCAGTGTAGCCAGCAAACGGTTCAAATCATACTTGCCGTATGCGACACCGATATGATGCGAATCGCGCAAAAGATAATCCGCTCGATCCGCATCGAGCTGGCCTGAAATGAGATCGCGCCAAATCAAGCAGCGCCCCAATGAAGGGCGGCCATTTAGAAAATCAGCGATTTCCTTTGATCTTATGCCAAAATTATGGTTGAATTGATGATTGTCAATTACGTCTTCCATTAGGTATTCCACAACCGCGGCAGAGTAGTTCTCATGTTTATAGGGACGCTGAGTGGCGACATTTGTGGGCATCAAATCCTCGCCCGCGTGTGAAAAAGGAGAATGCCCTATATCATGAAGCAACGCTGCCAGCCGGAGAAGCATACGATCACGTTCCAGCCCGCCTTCTGTGAAATGTAATTCCTCCATTAGGAACTTTTTCCGTCGTTCCTTGATTGCGTCAAACATCTGCGTTGCTACATGCATAACACCTAATGAATGCTCAAACCGGGTATGCATCGCGCCGGGATAAACCATATTTGTCAATGCCAGCTGGCGGATACGACGGAGCCGCTGAAAAACGGAATGGTTAATAATATCCCGCTCCCAGTTATTAAGCTGGATAAATCCATGAACTGGATCGCAGATTTCCATGAATGAGAAATTAATGCAACGCCCGTGCTAGAGTCTGGATGCTATTTGCTTGAGGCAGTATCATAAAAATACTTCAGAAACCGCGCCAGCGTGGGTTTCAACTCGCGCCGGGGAACCACGCGGTCAATGAAGCCCTTTTGCATGACGAATTCGGCGGTCTGGAAGCCTTTGGGCAGAATCTTGCGGATCGTCTGCTCGATGACGCGCGGACCGGCGAAGCCAACCATGCACGCCGGCTCGGCAAGGATCACGTCGCCCAACGAGGCGTAACTGGCCATGACGCCCGCCGTCGTCGGGTTGGTCAGGATCGTGATATAGGGCAGGCGGTTCTTTTCCATCTCGGCGACCATCATGCTGGTTTTGGCCATCTGCATGAGCGACAGGATGCCCTCCATCATGCGCGCTCCGCCCGAGACGCACACCGTGACGGCGGGGATGCGCCGCTCGATGGCGCGTTCCATCGAGCGCGAGACTTTTTCGCCGACGGCCGATCCCATGCTGCCCATGATGAAGCCGGCCTCCATGACTCCGAGCGAAATGGGAATCGCCTCCACGCGCGCAAAGCCCGTGATGATCGCTTCTTTAAGTCCGGTTTCTTTTTGATACTGCGCCAGGCGGCTGGGATAGGATTTCTTGTCCGTAAATTTGAGCGGATCGCAGGAAGTCAGATTGGCGTCGTATTCCTCGAAGGAGTTTTCATCCGTCAGCATCGCAATGCGTTCGCGCGCCATGAGCCGCTCATGATGATTGCATCGGGGACAGACTTTCAGATTGGCCTCAAAATCCTTGATATAGACCATGGACAGGCACAGGGAGCATTTATGAACAAGGCCGTCCGGGATGACAATGCGCGGCTGGGGCGCCTTGATAGGCGAGAACTTTCGATCTTTGCGGAACCAGGCCATGACTTGTCGCCTCCTCACCTGCGCTTCGCCCATGCTTCTTCGCGAGGGCGCCGCCTTGAAGCGTCCGTGATGATAACTTAGGAAAAAAATCATATTCGGGATGCCGGGCCTTGTCAACCACAAGACGGCGCTGAAACGCCGGAGGGTAAATAGAAGTTTTCGGCTTGACTTCCCGTCCCATCTGAGGCCAAATCGTCCTCAGAAGGCGCCCGAATGCGGATCATAACGGAAAAACGTCTTAAGAGCTTTGCGGATAGGCATTCGCATGTCAAACCGGGGATGGAACGGTTTGTGGCCGCTTTGCGTGCCGCTCGATGGAAAAACATTAACGAAATGAGGGAGGAATTTCCTCATGCCGATATTGTCCGCGTCAGAAGCAGACGTGCGGTCTTTGTCTTTAATATCGCCGGGAATCAATGCCGGATCGCTGCCGCGCCTCATTTCAACAGGCAAATTATCTATATTCTTGGCGCATTCACTCATGCGGAATACCAGGCGGGAAAATGGAAGGAGCAATTGTAGCCATGGAAGCGTTATCTCAAGTTATGACTTCGCGGACATATTCACGCGCAAAATCAGCGACAATCTGGCCTTTGAGGACGGAGGCGGATTATGCACGCGCGGCGCAGGTCGTGGACAGGCTTGCCCTCGAACCGGAAGGATCGTTGTCGCGCGCAGATCAGGACCGATTGGAAATCTTTACGGATCTGATTGCCGCTTATGAGGACCGGCATGGCCATCGAGTGGATACCGCGAGCGTCAAACCGCTGGATATGGTCCAGTTTTATATGGAACAACGCGGAATGACGCCGTCCGATCTCGGGCGCGTATTGGGCGACCGGTCGCTCGGCGGCAAGATTTTGCGCGGCGAGCGCCAGCTGAGCAAGACCCACATCCGCAAACTCGCCGCCTTTTTCCATTGCTCTACCGATGCTTTTTTATCTCCCATTTTGTGATTTGGCTGAAAATTATGTCTCAGGAAAATCGCATTGAAGTCAGCGTCGTATCGCCGATGCATAACGAAGAGGCGACGGCGCGCGAGTTTGTGCGGCGGGCGGACGCCGCGCTGCGGACGGTGACGGAGTCTTATGAGATCGTCGTGGTCAATGACGCCTCGGCCGACCGCACGGCGGCGATCTTGCGCGAGCTGTGCGTGGAATTTCCAAGGTTGCGCGTGATTCATCTGGCGCGCAACCGGGGGCAGTGCATCGCCATCTACGCCGGTTTTCAGGAAAGCCGCGGGCAATACGTCGTCGTCATGGACAGCGACCTGCAGCATCTGCCCGAGGAGATTCCGGCGCTCGTGCGCGAAATCCGCAAAGGCTATGATCTCGTTTCCGGGACGCGGCGCGGGCGGACCGAGTCGCTTCTGCTGCGGCGCATCCCGAGCCTGATCGCCAACTGGCTGTTGCGCGCGACGACGGGCTGCTCGGCGCGCGACATGGGCGGGTTCAAGTGCTTGCGGGGAGAGATCGCGCGGAATTTGCGGCTGCGCGCGGGGCAGCACCGGCTCCTGCCCGCACTGGTTCACATGCTGGGCGGCTCGATCGGCGAAGTCCCGATTGCAGCTCCGCCGCGCACGGTCGGGAAAAGCCACTATGGAATCTCGCGTGTGTTCGACGTCTTCTTCGACATCCTGCTGCTGTGGTTCCAGTCGTCCTTCAAGTCGCGGCCTTTATATCTCTTTGGCCGCTTCAGCCTGACTTTGTTTTTATTTGGATCGGCGATTATCGCCTGGCTGCTCGTGGACAAATTCATCTTCGGCACGCCCATGGGTTCGCGTCCGCCTTTCATGTTCGCGGTGCTGTTTCTGATCGCCTCGTTTGGCTTTATAGCCACGGGATTCGTCCTGGAGCTCCTCTCCGAAACGCAACAAACCGTCAGCGGCGCAAAGCCATACATGATCCGCGAGAGATGGGGAAGCCCGGATGGCGAAAGTGGGCAGGATTTGCGGGATCGAAAGTGACACAAAGGATAATGAATTAGGCAGGAGTGCAGGATATGAGTTCAATTCTTCCTATCAATATTGATGACTTGCTTCATCACCGAGGCGTAGAATCTTCTCGCCTCGAATTCAAAGCCAGCTGGGATGATAAGGTGACGGGATATCAAGTATTGAAAACGATCTGTGCCTTTGCGAACGATCTACAGAATCTCTATGGTGGATATATTATTATAGGCGTCGCTGAACAAGATGGCGTCGCTATTCTTCCGCCGAAAGGCTTAACCGCTACTGAGGTAGAAAACGCGCAAAAAATGATCCGCGTATTATGCAATCGTCTGGATCCGGGATACCAGCCTGTAATAGCCACTGAAATCGTTGATGGCAAACATATCCTTGTTTTGTGGGCGCCTGGAAGCGATACACGGCCACATCGCGCTCCTGATGGGGAAAAGGGAGATCGCAAATACTGGGTGCGCTTAGGTTGTGAGACCGTTGATGCTGAACGCTGCCATATTACACAGGATCTCATTCGTTTGACTGCTCGAGTGCCGTTCGATAGCCGACGAGCTAACAACGCTCAAATTGAGGATATGCGAGAGACAATCGTCCGCGAGTTTTTGCAGGATATCCGCAGCGGATTGTGCAGTGAGACAGATGCACGTGAAATTTATCGCCGGATGCGTATCTGCGCGCCTGCCAACGACCATGAGATCCCTCTGAATATTGGATTGCTATTTTTCTCCGACGATCCCGAAAGGTGGTTTCCGGGCGCGCGCATTGAAGTTACTCAATTCGCAGGCGGGCCGGGAGGTAATGTACAGGATGAGCAGGTTTTTCGTGGTCCTTTGCAGGCCCAAATTAGGAAGTGCATGAGTTTTCTGGAAAGCTTTTCATCACAGCACATCGAAAAACTGTACGGCAGCGTTCGAGTTCGGGGCTGGGTAAGCTACCCTCTACCCGCATTATGGGAGAGCGTGGTGAATGCTGTTTATCATCGTTCTTACGAAGCGGATAATCAAGAGCCGGTTAAAATATTCTTATTTCCTGATCGTATCGAAATTATCAGCTATCCTGGGCCTGTCCCCGGTGTTGACTATGCACATCTGGCGCCAGGTGGCAAGAGCTCACCCGCGCCGTCGCGCAACCGTCGTATTGGCGAATTCCTGAAGGAATTAAGATTAGCGGAAGGAAAAGGAACAGGCTTGCCAAAAATATATAATTCCATGGAGCAGAATGGCTCGCCCAGACCTGTTATTGAATTCGATGAACATCGCACTTACTTTCGGATGTTATTGCCTGCGCATCCGGAGTATGCAGCCCTGTCAGCGCTTAGAGATGCGGCGTATCTGCAGGGAACGGGAGACGCAAAAGCAGCTTTCGAGCGGCTGGAAAGCGCATGGCATGATCATCCATCTTCCGCGACCCTTGCTGCTGAGCTCATCCGCCGTTATTTTGAGTCGGGAAAGATAAGTGGCGCTCAAGCAGTATATGAGCAGTTCAAAAAAGCTGGCGGACAAACTGGATTAGCTCATGTGCTGAATGTGATGATCAACGGCTACTTCGAGGCAAAGATGCATGCGGAGGCTAAGCGGTTCATGGATGAAATGCCAGCTCTTTTGTCATCATCCGAGGCGATTGATGCGGCGATACTTGCGCGTCGTTTAGGGCGCGAAGAGGTGGCTCATAGATATTTCGAACGAGCAGGGGATGTCGTGATGGGTGATGCTCGCGCGCTTCTAGAATTCGCTCAAGCGAAAATCCATCTTGCTCAATCCATTTACCGTCGTAATCCTCGCTCATCGGCGAATAAAAAACTGTTGGGTGACGCCCTTCATCTTTTAGAACGCGTAACGCAATTGGAAGCTTCTCCCATCCGTCATGCATGGGCATGGAGGGACATTGCCCGAGTTCGCCAATGGCTAAAGGCGCCCTTTACCGAGATTAAAGCCGCTTATCAACGAGCGATTGAAATACTGCCGGATCAAGCGCAGTTTAAGGATGAATTGAAACGCATTGAATCCTTCAATGATTAGAACAGTTCGGCGTGATCCTTAGAAACGCACATTATCCGCGTGTTCCAGCGTGAAATTTGCCTCTTGCTGAGTTGATATTCGGTGTTCCTTGAGCAATAGGTTTTCGAATACAACATTCTCGATAAGATGGTCTGCTCCGAATCCCTGAATGAAAGACTTGGGAAGGGTGGGCTGCAGGACTTGGATGTTTTTGAAGCGGACGTTGCGGATGGCGCCGCGATGGGGGGCGTGCTTGAGCGCATCTTCGGGCGTCAGACGCAGCCAGGGGCCGCCGCCGGGAGGCGCCTTTCGCTGAGGATTCGAGCGGCTGTATTCGCGCGGGCAATCCGCGCTGTAGATGGAAAGCCCGAGCCGCAGATCAATCAGTTTGGCGCGCGAATCCTCGACCCGGATATCCTCGAACCGCACGTTTTCCACCGTCGCGAAGTCGCCGTTGTGAATGCTGAAGGTGGCGCCGTTCTCGACGCGGATGATATCGCAGTTCTTGAAGAGAATATCCTCGACGCGCGCCGTTCGCAGCTCATAGCCGATCTCCATCCCGTTTCCCCAAGGCCCGTTCCAAAACACGGAGTTCAGAATGCGCGCCCCGCGCACGTCGTTGGCGTCTTTGCCCGCGTCGCTCAGGGCCTTCGTGTCCTTGTCCGTGTCCCTTGGGTCCCTTCTGTCCCTTTCGTCCCTGCCTCCTGTCTTCGCGCTTCCGGCGCCCGCAGCCAAAGCCTTGGTCGCGCTGCTCTTGATCTCATTCTCATAAATATTCCCGCCCATCGCCTTGATCGAGACGCAATCGTCCTTTGTGCGCAGGAAGCAGCCATCCACCGTGACGTTGCGGCTGCTGACGATATCAATGCCGTCGTCGTTGTCGCGCCAGCCGATCAGCTTGACGTTCGTGATGCGAATATCCTGCGAATGATCCGTGACGACGGTCCACCCGTAGCTGCCGACGATCGTGACGCCTTCGAGCTCGATGTTGGCGCATCGCTTGAGCGAAACCATCTGCATCTTGGTTGTGCGCGTCGAGGCGTCGAGGATGCCGCGTCCCATGACGCGCGCATTTTTTGCGCCGTCCCCGCGGATGACGCCCCGCACAACCGCTCCCAGCGCGAGATAAACCGTCATGCCGTCTTCGAGGCGGATTTCCCCGGCCTCATGAATTTTCCCTCCCTCAAAATAACGTACACGCGCGTCGCCAGCCTTGGGCGCGGCCGCCTCGGGAGGATCGGCGAAAAGAAAAAGCGGCCGCTTCAGGTCCCCATTGATCTCGACGCTCAACTGGCAAGGCTTCGAGATCGTAAATCGCAGCGCGGCGCCTTCAACCTTGCCTTCGATCTTCCGGCTGAGCGGACGAATGACCGCGCTCTGAATCGGCTTCGCGCTGATAACCTCAACCTCAACCTTCTCCGAAACTCCAAACATCGCGAAAGCAGCGACTTCACTCGAATAGACAAACACCGGCTTCCCATCAACACGAACCTGATAATCACTCGAAGGCGTCAATCCACTCGGCGCCGGATAGATAATGGCTTCAGCCATAGCCATACTGCCTCCCTCTGCGATCGCGAGCAGCAAAACAATTAGCTTCCTGGATATGAACATGGTCCCAACCTAATCGCCAGAATTCCTGAAGTACAATTCCCAATCTGTGTGTCAGCGCTGGTTACACTGCGATTGGCAGGCAAAATCATTGAGGGCAGAATCATAATGATTCTGCCCTCAATGATTCTGCCTGTATCCACGCCCGCTAATTCGACAACATCATTAAGGATATCGCGTAACCAGCGCCTCGCTTCTTGAGACTATCAGGTCTTTACCATCTTTCTATCTCTTTCTCCAATTCTTTCTCGGTTATGACTCTATCATTTACGGAATCATCAAGCCCGCGTTCGATAATTCCTTGGAATGCCAAATCCTCGACTATCTCCCTGAGAGTAGCATCTTCGGGAAGCTCATCAATCAACGCGAGAGCTCGTTCTTTTGCGCCCATCATAAAGCGTGTCACCGGGGAATTTGTCCCAAAGGAATGCTAGCGATCCATGTGAAATCCACCGTCTTCAGTATATATAAAACATTCATAGCCACATGGAGCATTCCTGCACAAGACACTGATCTCGAACCGATTCTTATCGCCATAGTATCTCCAACACTGGTTTCCGACGGTAGGGGAGGTCACTGATATCTGCCCCTTGTCCTGCAAGCGCTGAAGCGTTTCAGGATATTCTCCAAAACGATTTTTGTAATCCTTGAGAGCAGCTAACAACGGTTTTGTTTCCTGCTCAAAAATCGGTCTTTCGCGTTCCACAACCTCATTGAACCTGCGCATTTCTTCAGCATATTGCTGCGAATTTCGTCCACCGATAATGGAACCAACAATTAAGAGAATGACCAAAGCGCCAAACAGCATTGCGAAGAGGATGCCGACAATTCGCCAGCAACCACCCCAGGAGAAGCGCAAGAAAGGGCCTTCATCCTGAGATGGTTTCCAAGGATAATTACCGCTCCAATTCTCGCCCATCAGCTACAAACTCCACCCCTTCCGGTATTCCGTCCGGACGTATTTGTTCGCGTCGGGGAGGTTGGTGACTTTCATGTTTTCGGCGTCCCAGGTGATGCGCGAGTCCACGCGCCGCGCGATGTTGCCGAGAAGGCAGATTTCCGTCAGCGGGCCGGAATATGCGAAGTCGGCGCCGGCTTTGCCCTGGCCTTTGCAGGCGCGAATCCAGTCCTGTTCGTGTCCGCCTGGGACGCGCGGGATCGTTGGCGCGGGGCGTTTGTATTCCTTCATCAGGCTTTCAGGGATGATGCGCGCCTCGTTGCCGTAAACGCCGGCCATGATCTTGCCTTTCGTGCCTTTGATGATTAGGCCGCCTTCCTTGGGCATCGTGCGGCCATCTTCGAGTTCCTCGGGACGCGGCGCGCGAACGCCTTCGTACCACGTCAGTTTGACGGGCGGCAGTTTTTCGCGCGCGGGGAATTGAAACGTCACGACGGACGCGAGCGGATGCGTCTCGTTGTTCAAGCCGAGCGATGTGGCTTCGATCGTCGTAGGCTGTCCCAGCTTGAGCGCCCAGACAATCGGATCGAAAGTATGCGCGCCGCGGTCGCCCATCATGCCGTTGCCGAAGTCCAGCCAGCAGCGCCAGACCGCCGGATGATAAGCGGGATGATAAGGCCGCATCGGCGCCGGGCCGATCCACAAATCCCAGTCGAGCTTGGCGGGCACGGGCGGCGTTTCTTTGGGGCGGGTCGTTCCGCCGAACTTCGAACTCCATCCGGCGTGTCCCCAGGGATAATAGGAAAGGTCGCACCAGGCGTCCACCTCGCGCACTTCGCCGATGGCGCCGTCCCAGACCCATTCGCAGATCAGGCGGACGGCTTCGGTCGAGTGGCCCTGGATGCCCATTTGCGTGGCGACGCCGGCTTCCTTCGCCGCCTTGGCCAGCATCCGCGCTTCATAGACGTCGTGCGTCAGCGGCTTCTGGCACTAGACGTGCTTGCCGGCCTTGATGGCGGCCATCGAAATGACGGCATGCGTATGATCGGGCGTGCCGACAATGACAGCGTCAATATCCTTTTGCTTGTCGAGCATCACGCGGAAATCCTGATAAGTCTTCGCGTTGGGAAATTTCTTGGTAATTTTTTCGATATTGCCCAAGTCCACGTCGCACAGCGCGACGATGTTTTCGCCGGCGCTGTTATTGACGTTGGAGCCGCCCATGCCGCCGATGCCGATCCCGGCGATGTTGAGTTTTTCGCTGGGTGGAATCACGCGCGGCCCTCCCAGGACGTGGCGCGGAACGATGGTGAAAATGGCGGCGGCCGAAGCGGCCGAAGCGGCGGTCGTCATAAACGAACGGCGGGTGATGGTGGCGTCTGACATGTTGGCAATCTCCTGTAAAATGGATGATTCATCACAAATTACTCTGCTATCTATTAAAGCAACGCCTAATCCAGCTTCCAATGGAACAGCCCTGCTTTTTCATTTCCGCGTTTTCCTTGAGCGCCTGCTCCAGCGCAGAGATATAGCTGCTGACTTCCGGCGCAAGAGTGGAATCAGTCTGCGGCAAGGCAAGGCGCGCAAGCGAGCTAATTACTGGATCAAGCCCCTGGGCGAATGCGCGGAGGGTTTCTTCGATACCGCCGTCGCGCGGAGCGGCGGGATCAATCGCAATCCAGCCGGAAGGCGCCACAGACGCGCTTTCATCCTTGGCGGCCAGAATGACATGACGATATGTGGCGCCGCTGGAAGGGCGTCCAGCCAGGCGCTGATTATGCGCCTGCGAGAGCGCTTCGACCGCAGCCTGCGCGCCGGGCAGAGCCGGGATCGCGCATTCGGCAAACATCATCAGCAACCACGACAGGAGATCGCCTTGGGGAAAAACAGTTGCGGATTGCGGATTGCGGATTGGGGATTGTTGATTCCGGGGTTCGGGATTCGGGCTTCGGGACTCGGAACTCGGAACTCGGAACTCGGAACTGGCGATTTGGGACTCGGAACTCGGACCTCGAAACTCGGACCTTATGAATCGTAAATCGTCAATCGTAAATCGTAAATCATCCACAGTCTCGAGCAGCTGGGGCAGTCCGCGCTCGGCGTGTTCGGCGAGCCAGGGGTTGGGCTTGTTGGTGAGGCGCTCGATCCATTCGGCGATTTTCGATTCGGCAGTGCGGACGCCGGGCGTATCGAAAGGACCGCTGATCGCAATGCGCCGCCGCGCCACGCGCGTCATTTCGCCGATCGCCTGTTTGCGTTGAGGCTGCGGGATATGCTCCAGCACGTCGGAGGCAAGGACCAGATCGAATTCGCCGTCGCCAAACGGCATTACGCAGGCCGAGCCCTGGCTATAGCGCGGGCGGGCGCATTCGGGCATGTCAAGCGTCCAGACTTCGCGCCCGGGCAACGCGTCGGCCAGCGCGCCGGGATAGCCGCCTACATCAAGAACTCTCCAAACGCCCGCCGGATCCATTGCCTCGATCATCGCGCACAAGGCGCTGAGGCGATCATAGCGGTCGAAGGGCAGAGTGTCGGGGATTGAAGACATTGCGCAAGATTCCAGATTGCTTTGGCGGTTGAAAGACCGCAACGACCACAAGGACATCAAGGACCGCAAGGACATCAACAACCACAAGGAACGCATAGATCACAAAGAACAAAAATCGCGAGAGCGCCACGGATCTTAACAAGATCAAGGACTACAACGACCGCAAGGACATCAAAGACCGCACCAATTGCAAGCATAATTGGGGGAATAAATACATCAAGAAAAATAGCCTGGCCGATGTTAAAAAGTTTTCCCCATCTTCTGGTCTTTGATGTCCTTGCGGTCCTTGTTGTCCTTCGCCAGCTCAAGCAAAAGTAAACGACCAACCGACTCTTATCCGCCCGCGCGTTGCGTCTCGGCCAATTTCGCCGGCGACATCGCCAGCGATTTCACGCGCTGCTCTTCTTCCTGGCGGCGCGGCAGGAGCATGTTGGCCAGATAACTTTCAAACATGAACGCCGCCAGCGCGATGGCCAGGAGCGCCGTCGTCAGCGAGATGCCTTTGCGCCGCCGTTCGATGGCCGTGGCTAATCCGCGCGGATTGGTGTGGCGTTCCCATCGTTTGGAAAAAGGCAGCCATTGCTCCAGTTGTTCGTTTGAAGTTTTGGTCAGATCGCCTTCGAAGGGATTCATATTCGCCAGGACGCGGGTCTTTTCGAGCTTGGAGGTTCCGTAGCGCAGTTCGATGGTATAGAGGCCCGGCTTTTCCAATCCAGGTACTTCCACTTTGACGGCGTCTTTCTTGAACGAAATCGCCGTGCGCGTCTTCGTGGCGTCTATCAGCGTGGCCTGCGTCGGCGCCTGATTGTTGACGCGCGGCAGGAGGACTTCAAACGGCTGCAAGACTTGTTCCATCCTGACATCCGCCAAGGCGCCGCTGAGGCTGTATTTGACCAGTTCGTGGATGAACGGCAGAAACAGCGGGCGACTCGGCAGGCTGGTCCAGTCCGGCAGCGGCGGCGCGGTGAAGCAGAGGACGGAGCCTTTGCCATAGCGCTTTTCGAGCATGAACGGCGCGTCATTGCTCAGACTAGCGAGCGCTTGCGAATTCGAGTCGAGCGACGCCGGGTCCACTTTGACGTAGCGATAGAACTGGACCGTCTGAAAGTTGATGGCCGGGTCTTCTCCCAAGGCGCGAAAGATGGGGTGTTTGACGTCTGGAAGGTCCATGGTAAACGGCTCTTCCTCCGCGCCCCTGATGGCCTTGAGACCGTCGAACTTCCATCCGAACAGCGTCTTTTCATTGTAAAACTTCGACGTTCCCGTGGCGGCCCATTCTCCGGCGAAAGCGATCAGCCGTCCGCCGTCGCGCACATAAGTTTGCAGCGCCTTCACGGTTTCCGGCGCCATCGAGCGCACGTCGGCGCAAAACACAGCGTTGTATTTTGAGAAGTCCGCCGAGGCGGCCTGCTCCGGCGTCTTGCGATCCACTTTGACGGGGCTTTTGGCCAGGATGCTCTGGGTTTTGCGCGGCGTCAGCGCCATACCAAGGAAAAAGGCGGTGTCCCACGGATTGAGGCGGCTGGCCGGTTCGGCCAGCAGCAGGATGGAGACCTGTTCGTAAACGTCGCAGCAAACCATGCGCGAGTTGTCGGCATCCAGCGCGTCGCCGCTCAAGGAGACCGTCGCGACGTACTGGCCCGGCTCCATCAGAACGTGATCGAACGCCACGTCCACCTGGCCTTTGCCTTCCAGTTTGACGGATTTGCGCGCGATGTTTTCGCCGTTGACGACGAGCTGGCATTCATATTCTTCGCCGCCGCCCGCGCCGCCCGCCCCGGACCCGCCCGCCCCGGACCCGCCCGCCCCGCCGCCTGCGCGGTTTTCGGAGGTGGCCGATCCGGAGGTCGTGGAGGATGATCCCGATCCTGAACCTGCTTCCTTGCCGGCGCCGCCTTCGGGGGATGACGAAGACTGCCGCAGCGTGGCGCGAAAGGTGATGGGAACGCCCGGATAAGGGCCTGCGCGCCAGGCTTTGAGAGCCGTGATCGTGACGTTGGCCGCCCCAGGCTGCCCCACGTCCAGCAGATGCACCATGCGGACTTTTTCCGTCAGGCGCAGCGGGTCAATCTTTTGAACCTGCTCGATATTCGAGCGCTGCAAATCCGTGATGACGATCAATTCGTGGTTTTGATTGGTGGAGTCGCGGATAAACGCCAGCGCCCGCTCGATGCCGTCGGCCACGGATGAAGCGCCGGCGCTCGGCTGGAGCCGTTCGAGGGCGGTCAAGACCTGGTTCTTGTTGTGCGCGACGTCAGCCATGCCCGGCAGTGTTTTCCCGCTCGTCAGCAATACGGCGATCGCGTCGCCTTCGGCCACCAGGTCCAGAACGCGCGTCACGCCTTCCTTGGCCAGGTCGAACGGCGTGATGCCCGATTCGCGCGAGCCCATGCTATAGGAATCGTCCAGGACAATGGCCCAGAACGCCGGTCCGGACGTTGCGCCCCAATTCGAGCCTTGCGGGCGTATGAGCGGCTTGCTCAGCGCCAGCGCAATCAGAGCGATGACGGCGCAGCGCGCCAGCAGCGCCAGCAGGTCCACAATCTTATGCCGGCGCGCGGTATGGCGGTCCGAGAGGCGCAGGAAGCGCAGCGTGCTGAAAAGGATTTTCTTGGCTTTCTGGCGCTGGCGCAAATGCACGTAGATCGGCGCGGCCACGCCAAGCAAACCCAGAAGAAAAGCGATATTCCCGAATCCGATGCCCATGCTTGCGATCGCAGGTTTCTGATGCGCGATTTATTTCCCTTAATACAGGAATCATCCGCGCAATCAATAGAATGATTTTATCAAACGCTTCCCCGGCCCCGCCACTCATTTATGTGGGGGGGCAAGAATTGAAGATTCGCATTGGAGGCGCGCTCCGATTTTTCTTGCGCCCGCCCTGCAATCCATGAAATATCCGGTGAGCGGGATTGAGAGTAAAGCGTTTGGCGCCCCCTTAGAATGCCGGTCTCATTCTCTATCCAAGGAGGTTGGACATGTCGTTCAATATCAAGGAAGAAGCGATTGCTGAAGTCATGGAAGAGGAGGTTGTGGAGTCGCATCGTTTCCTGGCTCTCAAAGTGTCCATTGGCATTGTCCTGGCTCTGATTGTCGGCGGGCTGATCTGGTGGTTTTCCCAGAGCCAGTGGGTGACGATGAAAGTCGCGGACAATTCCATGTATCCGACTTTGCGTAAGGATGAGTTCGCGCTGACCCATAATGATAAAAAGCGCGACTATAAGCAATCGGACGTCGTCGTTGTCAAAACTCCTTCTTCCAATGAAAAAAAGGTCAAGCGCATTCTCGCCTTGGCAGACCAGACGGTCGAATGGACAAATGATAAATTGACGGTAGACGGAGCGGAGATCACTCAAACAGAACCTGAGAACGTAGCGGCTCAAGAAACCGCGGACTATAAGGCTGGCATGGACCGTTCGCCCCAAAAAATCCTAGTGCCCAAAGGCAAAGTGTTTGTGATGGGCGACAATTGGCGCATCAGCTTTGACAGTTTCGATTACGGCCCGATAGATATCAAAGATCTGCAGGGCGTTGTGCGTTATGTCTATTGGCCTTTCGGCGACCGGCGCGAAATCCGCTAGCGCCCGGACGCGCGCCTGATTTATTATTCCCGACATGAGCGAACACGATGAATCCGCCGAAGCGGCTGCGCATCAAGCGCTGGTCGCCTCGGCCCAACAAGCGATTGCCGCGGGCGATGCGGCGCGGGCGGTGGAGTTGCTGCGCCAGGCCGTCCGCCTCGCGCCGTTCCGCCAGGACACGCGCGAATTATTAGGCGTTGCGTTGGAGATGGCTCTGCAAAGCGGCGTCAATCTGGCGGCAGTCGCCACGCCTTCCGCCGCGGTTCCGGGAGCGGCGCCGGCATCCGTTCCGGCTGCGGGCGTCGTTCCCCCCGACATGGGCGCCGGAGCGATTATGGGGGCAAGGCCGGCTGCGCCGGCGTCCCCGGTAAAAGCATTTCAGCGGCTGCACCGCGAAACGTCTCTGCGATTGCGCCTGTGGCTGGCCGGCGCGACCGTATTATTGCTGTTCTGCGCGACCCTTGCCATCATCCTCTATACGCCCGTTCGCGAATATATGGCGCGCTTGCAGGCTCAGAAAGATCCGAAAGCGCGGGAGCTGGCGATGCAGCAGGAAGAGGCGCAGAAGCGCATCCAGCAGCAGAACTATGCCAAGGCGCTGGAAATTCTGGAGAACGCCAAAAGCAAAGCCGAAAAGCCCGAGGACCTGGCGGCGATCGCCAAGCAGAAGGCCGAGGCGCTCAGGGACCAGGCCGACGCGCTGTATAAACAGGATAAATACGAAGAGGCGATTCCCTTCTATCTTCAGGCTATCGAGATTCAAAAAAATTCGGTGGACCTTTACAAGAGTCTTGCCCGCGCGCATTATTATCAGGCCGAAAATCTGCGGCTGAGCGCCGGCAAGAAAACTCCGCCTCCGAACAAACAAAAAATGGACGGCCACTATCAGGAGGCGGAAAAGAGTTTCCGGCGCGTTCTGGAGCTGGATGAGAAAAACGTCGAGGTGGCCAAGTTGCTGGCCTTGACCTATATCCGGCTGAATTTGTCGAGCAAGGCGATTTATAAATGTTACCAGATACTGCTGTGGGCGCCGAAATCCGATGAAGCCAAATGGGCCAGGGAACAGCTGATTTCGCGCAATCACGATCCGAACAAAATTCCGGAGGCGCTCGAACAGGAGTCGAAGGAAGACAGCGCCAGCGGTGATAAAGTCAAATCAAACGGCGATAAAGCCAAATCAAACGGCGATAAGGGAAAGTAGGAGGGCGGGAAAGATAAATTGCATAGTTCAAGGAGGGTGTGTCATGCCTAATACGCTCGATAAAAGTGAAGTTCATCATCTGATAGATCGCCTGCCCAATACTGCTACCTATGATGATCTAATGCAGGAGATTTATGAAATCCAAGCTATAAAGGAAGGACTGGCGGATAGCGAGGCTGGGCGCACAAATGATGTAAGAGAAATTCGCAAAAAATATGGATTGGCGACATGAGAATCCATTGGACCGTGACGGCACAAAAGCAACTGGATTCGATCTATTGCTACATTGCCTCCAGCTCAGTCAAATATGCCAAACAAATCGTGGACCGTCTGACGAAACGGTCATGGCAAATTAGTGAGTTTCCTATGTCAGGGCGAATGGTTCCTGAATTTGAACTAGCGCAAATACGAGAAGTGATCGAAGGTCCTTATCGGATTGTCTATCGTATTAAGCCGGATCAAATAGACATTCTGGCAATTCTCCATGGCGCTAGAAATGATCTAAGAGGATTTTCGGAAAATTGAATCCTTCTTGTCTTTAATTAATTTGGATCGTATTAAAGCAAATTTGCGCTGTGCGATCGTTTTCCTCCAGTTCAGCACGAGTCCCGATCCGTGAATGCTTCCCTGAAATCAATGACTCAAAAACCGCCGCCCGCATTCTCCGATCATCAATCCGCAATCGTCAATCCGCAATCGTCAATCGTCCATCGTCAATCGTCAATTCGCAATCCCACCGTTCTTTTTTATGCCGGCGTCCTGGCGCTGACGGCCCTCGGGCTGGCCTTGCGGCTCTTGGGCGTGGACCAGTCGGGGCGGATCACGGGTTTGAATTTTTTTGGGTTGTGGTATGATGAAACTTTTAGCGGCGTGATCGCCTTGAAATCCTGGAGCGGCCTGATCGCGACGGCGCAGGACGATGTTCATCCGCCGCTGTTTTATCTGGCGCTCAAATGCTGGTTCGCATGCGCGCCCGGCGCGCGCATGACGGCCGAGTGGGCGCGCCTGCTGCCCGTTCTGCTGGGCGCGGCCTGCGTTCCGGCGACCGCGCTGCTGGGCGCCGTTGTATTTTCGCGCCGCGTGGGGCTGATCGCCGCGCTCTTTCTGGCGCTGTCGCCCTATCACGTCGCTTATTCCCATGAGCTGCGCATGTACAGCCTGGGCTGCCTGGTCATGGCCGGCGAGATGATTTTCCTGTGGCGCGTGGCGCGGCGTCCCCATTGGCGCGACGCGCTTTTCTTCTGCGTATTCGCGGCATTGGGGCTTTATACGCACTACTATATCGCCATCATTCTGATCGCGCATTTTATTTTCTTTGCGGCATGGCGGGCGGCGGCGGGCGACCGGTTCCTGGTCTGGATTCGCTGGACGCTGGCCATGGGATTGGGCGTCTTGATCCTCTATCTGCCGTGGTTCACGACCTATCTGGCGCATTCGCTCAACAATGTGATCGGCGTGCATGCGTTCGGGCTGCGCGATTCGCCGCGCCATCTCATCAAGGATGTCATTCAGTACTTGTTCGAATGGACGCTTGGCTCGCATCCAAGGTTTCCTTTCGAAAATTCCGCGCATCCCATCAATGACACGTTCAAGGGGATTACGGCGGGGCTTTTGATTTATGGATTGATGATCGCCGGCTTGGCGGCGCTCGCGTGGCGGCGGCGCGAGCAGTTTTTCTTCGCGGCGGGCGCGCTGGTTTTGCCGCTGGCTTTGACGGCGCTGTATATCCTCGGGCCGGGGCGCTTCTTCACGCGCTGCCTGATCTTTCTGTTTCCCATCCTCTTTTGCGTGATGGCCTGCGGGATCGAATCGCTGCCGCGCCGCCTCTATCAATGGGCGCTGGGCGGAATACTGGCGGCGATATTCATCCCTTCGGCCTGGGAATATCTGCACAATCCCAGCTATCGCGACAATCATCATTTCGCCAGCCGCTATCTGGATCAAATTCCGGCGCCGGCGATCCTGTGCTCGCGTCCCTTCGACTTTGTTCCGACGGCCTTTTACGATAACCCGCGCGCGCGAACCTATCTCCTCAACTCGCAGGATCTGTCCTATATCCAGAGAAGCCTGATGGGCAGCGACCGGATTGTTTTCAACCGCAGGCAGATGCTGGATCTGATGCGCCGCTCGAAGGCGCCGGATCAGGTGATCCTGGTGATCAGCGCATGGGATTTTGCGCCGCTGGAAGAGCGCGAAGCCAATTTGCGCCGGCGCGTCGAGGACATCGAGCGGCAATGGCTGGGCGCGGACTTCACGCGTCTCGACAGCCGGCTCTTCTTCCCGCGCCATCGCAAGTGGGTCTATTGCGGCCTATACCAGCTCAAGCCCGGCGGCTGAGCTTCATGCAATCAATCGGAGGAAGAGAAATGAAAAGCATTGAATATCCCGTCGCTGATTCGGTTGCCATGCGGGTCAATCGCCTGGACCCGGAAAAAAAGCAGAGCCTGGAAAAATTTCTGCGGTTTGCCACGGCCGTTTACCTCGATTCGCAACTCACCAATGCGGATGACAAGTCACATAGATCGTTCGAATCTTTTCTACGACGTTTGGAAGCATACGATTCGGAATGGCAGGAACAATATTTTAAGACCCGGCCGGCGCGCGCCAACCTGAAGCACGCGCGCGAAATCCTGGATCAGGTTCCGGATGCCCCTCCCATTCCCGGCGACGAATGAACGCCCCATCGTAGGCCGTCCCGCTCCGTCGGACGGCCATCGCGCGCCAAGGCCGTCCGACGGAGCGGGACGGCCTACCATGGGGCGCCAAAATTGAAAGACCGCTATGCACGGACTTCGAGCGCGAGGAGAGAGATGTCGTCTATCAGGCAGCCGCCACCCCATTGATTGGCCTGATCCACCACGTATGAAAATCCCTCGGCCAGAGGCGCGGCGCGTTTCTCGCCGAAAGCCTGGGCGACGCGCTGTTGGCCGAATTGCTCGGTCTGGCCGTTCATGATCTCATACAGGCCGTCGGAATACAGATAAAGCCGCTCGCCCGGCTCGAGGGTCAACGCCTTTTCTTCATAAGTAGCCTCGTCGAAAAGGCCGATGGGAAATCCGGCGCCCGGCAGAATGCGCGCGTCGCCTTGCGGCGGGACAAGGATGGGCGAAGGATGCCCGGCCTGGACGTAACGCACCTGGCGCGTGTCGGCATTCACGATGCCATACAGCAGCGTGAAATAAAGCCCGCCGCGTTCCTCCATGGGATATTGCCGGTTCAGCGTGGCCGCCACCTCCGGCGGCGGGACGATCTCATATCCGGGCGCCTCGGCAATGGGCCGCTTGAGCAAGTTCGATTGATCCATCGTCGGCGACAGGGCATGGTGCAGCGTGACCGACAGCAGGGCCGAGGGCACGCCGTGGCCGCTGACGTCCAGCACATAAAAGGCGATGTTGCGGTCATCGAGCCGGAAGACGTTCAGGATATCGCCGGCCAGTTCATCGCAAGGCTGATAGTTGAAATCGAAACGGAACGATGACTCATCGGGAAAGGTTTTCGGCAGCAGATTGCGCTGAATCTTGGCCGCGGCTTCCAGGTCGTTTTTCATGCGGTGATTGGCGAGGGCCACTTCCTGATTGGCTTTTTCGAGGTCGCGGTTGCGCTGTTCGAGGTTCTGCTCGAGGCGCAGCACGCGCTCGCCGGCGCGCAGGCGGCTGTTGAGCTCGGAGGCGTCGAACGGCTTGCTGATGAAGTCATCCGCGCCGGCGTCCATGCCTTCGGTGAGTTCTTCTTTCGCGGATTTGGCCGTCAGCAGGATGATGTAGGTATAGCCGTAGCCTTCGCGGGCGCGGATGCGCCGCACCAGTTCGACGCCGTCCATCTCCGGCATCATCCAATCGCTGATGACCAGCGGGAAATGCTCTTTGTCATAATACTTCCATGCTTCCGCCCCGTCGGCGGCTATCGTCACCTCATGCCCCCAGCCTTGCAGCAGGCGCTGGACCAGGCGGCGTGAAACAATCTCATCATCTGCGACCAGAATTTTCATGGCGTTTTCAGCATAGATGACCTTGAGATTGCCACTCAAGGGAATTCACCGCGACCAGCGCGCCCGAGAGTGCGACTCGTCATTGTTAACCCAACTTTGACATCGCGCTACTTATTTTGACGAAATTTCAGCCCCTAATCGGTCCTAAGTTCAATATTCTCAATAGGTGTCTCTTCATAATTTTCAAAATAGTGACGAATGGATTGCATTTTTCCCTTGACGGAAAGAC
>JAPLSP010000399.1 GCA_026398575.1 Candidatus Sumerlaeota bacterium
ACTGGGAGCGCCAGCATCTCTGCTGGCGAGTGGTGAAAAATGCGCAGCCAACTTGCCCCACAAAAGAGCATAAGAAAAGTTGTTGCTGCGCGGAGATGCTAGAGGCTTTAGGCGCAGAGCGGGGGAGGGCTTTTCCACGCGCCAGCAGAGATGCTGGCGCTCCCAGTGGCGCTCCCAGTGGCGCTCCCAGTTATTACCGTCAAATGCAAAAAAAATATTTGACACTCCGCGTCTGATGTTTGAGACTGAGTTTGCTGCTATTTATATAATAAATTGCTCACGCAGAAGGCAGAAGTTGGCGTCATTTACGTGACAAGCAGGATTGTTTCTCTCGCAAATGCACAGTGTCCTGATGGAATTGGCTGGAAGCTCTGCAATCGCTATTGCAGGCTATATTTCATACGGAAAGGAAAAAGATCATGGCAAAAATCAAGAAAACGGATGCCAGTCCATTGGCGGCGGCGTTGTTGACGTTCTTTATTTTCAACCTTGGTCATCTTATCATCAACGGGCAGCAGCGCAAGTGGCTGTATACCTTCCTGGCTATTATTATTGGCTCTGTGCTCTGCTGTATTCCCGGATGGATCATTGGCATTCTCAGCGTAGTTGATTCCTATCAAACAGCCGTCCGTTTGCAGAGCGGCGAAGAAATTGATGATAACGAATACTCCAATGTCTGGCTCTACAAGGCAGTAAAGATTATTGATAAGACTGCGACCTGTTCAGCCGCAAAGTAAGCGCTGGCCTGAATTCAGAGGGATTATGACAATAAAAACCCGGATTGCTTCTATTTCCATGCGCAGTGCTGTTGCCGCGTTTATGGCGCCATGCAGCGGGTTCGAGGCCGACGCCATGAAGGCCGTGGTGGACCTTTATAACAAGCGGCAAAACAAGATTTGGGTCAACTACCTCAGCACGAGCCAGATTGACCGCAAGCTGCTGCTCGCCACGGCCGTCGGCAATCCGCCCGACGTGGCGGGGTTTTGGTCCTATAACATGGCCAACTTCGCCGACAAGGGCGCGCTCATGACGATGGACCGCCTGATGAAACGCGACGGCCTGAGCGTCAAGGACTACCTGCCCGCGTTTGGCGCGCTGCTGCAATATCGTGGATTCGTCTGGGCGTTGCCGACCACGCCGGCCACGGTGGCGCTGCACTACAACAAGCGCCTCTTCCGCGAAGCGGGCCTGGACCCGGAGAAGCCCCCGCGCACGCTCCAGGAACTGTGGGACTATTCCGAAAAGCTGACCAAGCGCGATGCCAAGGGAAATCTGACCCAGCTGGGATTTACGCCGAACGATCCGGGGTGGTGGAATCCGCTGTGGCCGGTCTGGTTTGGAGGGCGGATTCTTAAGGACGAATGGACGGTCAATTGCGCGTCAAAGCCTTTCATAGACGGGCTGAAGTGGGCGCGCTCATATCCGGACCACTATGGCCTTAAGAACATGATCGCGATGCAGGCCAGCGGCGGTGGCTTCGATTCGGCGCAAAACGTGTTCATCGCCGAAAAACTCGCGATGCAGCTGCAAGGCGTCTGGATGGGCAATTTCATCGAGAAATACAATCCCAAGTTGGAGTGGGGCGCCGCGCCCTTCCCGGTAGCCATGGACAATACCCCGGATGTTACCGTCGCCGAAGCGGACTTGATCATTATTCCCCGCGGATGCAAACACGTCGAGGAAGCCTGGGACTTCATCAAGTTCACGCAAACGGTCGAAGCGATGGAATTGCTGTGCATGGGCCAGCGCAAGTTTTCCCCGCTGATGAGAGTCACGCCCGGTTTTTATGAAACGCATCCGAATCCCTATATCAAGCTTTTCCGCCGGCTGGCCGAGTCGCCGAATGCCTACACCATTCCTTCCTTCGCGCTCTATAACGAATACCAGGGCGAAATGTCGCCGGCCTTCGAGGCGGTCTGGCTGGGGCAGAAGACGCCCGAAGAAGCCATGAAAAGCGTCTTCAACCGTATCCAGCCCCGGATGGACAAGCAGAAAGCTCAATGGGAACGAATCAAAGACCAACGTCTGAAACAGTGGAGCGAAGAATGACGCGACGCACGCGGCATAATCTCTTCCTGGGGCTGGCCTTCATTTCGCCGTGGCTCGTGGCGCTGTCGGTTTGGATTCTGGGACCTGCGGTCATGGCCTTTATTTGCAGCCTGACGGACTTCAACGTCCTGAATCCGCCCGTGTTTATCGGCGCGGGGAACTATACGGACCTGGCCACCGACCAGATCTTTTGGAAGTCGCTCTTCAATACGCTCTCATACGCGGCGATGGCGCTGCCGCTCGGAACGTGCCTGTCGCTGTTCCTGTCCATCCTGCTCAATCAGAAGGTCGTGGCGAGGCCCGTCTTCCGCACGATCTTTTTCCTGCCGTCGCTCGTTCCCGCCGTGGCGCTGGCCGTGCTATGGCAATGGATTTTCAACGGCAAATTCGGCGTGCTGAACTACTTCCTGCATATTTTCGGCATCACGGGGCCGGCGTGGCTGAACGATCCCGTCTGGACCAAGCCCGCGCTGGTCTTGACGGGAATGTGGGGCGTCGGATACGCCATCGTCATCTATCTGGCCGCCCTGCAGGACGTGCCGCAGGAGCTGTATGAGGCCGCCGAGATTGACGGCGCTTCCTGGTATCACAAGGTCCGCCACGTCACGCTGCCGATGATTTCGCCCGTCATTTACTTCAACCTGATCATGGGCTCGATCGGCGTGCTTCAGGAATTCGTCACGCCCTATATCATGATGGGCCCTGACGGCCAGCCGGCGCGCTCGACCCTGTTTTATGCGATGTATCTATACAATCATGCCTTCGTTTATCTGAACATGGGATATGCCTGCGCGATGGGCGTCATCTTGTTCTTCATGATCGCCGCGCTGACGTGGCTCATGCACACCATCACCCGCAAACACGTCCATTACGGAGGCGCCTAATTCATGCCTGTAACCTCCGCTCCCAAGAAAGGCTCTTCCGGCGCCGTCAATACCGTCGGCGTCATCGGCAAGATCGCGCTCTATGCGGTCCTGCTGTTCTTCTCTTTTATGTATCTTTTTCCCTTCGCCTGGATGCTCACGACTTCGATCAAGGACATCACCCAGGCCATGAGAATGCCGCCCGAATGGATTCCCAATCCCTTCAAGTGGAATAATTATCTCGCGGTGGGCAAATATATCCCGTTCTGGCTATACGCCCGCAATACCGCTTTTATCTGTGTGATGAACGTAATGGGCACCACGCTCAGTTGCGCCTTGATCGCATACGGCTTTTCGCGGATCGAATGGCCCGGACGCGACAAGGTCTTCGCCCTGACGCTGGCCACGATGATGATTCCGTTCCCCGTTTTGATGGTGCCGCAATACGTCATCTTCCTGAAGCTGGGCTGGGTCGGGACCTATATGCCATTGTGGGTTCCTTCCTTCTTCGGGTCGGCTTGGAATATCTTCCTGCTGCGGCAGTTCTTCATGACCTTGCCCAAGGAGTTGAGCGAAGCGGCCGAGATTGACGGCTGCAGCCACTGGCGCATTTTCTGGCAAATCATTGTGCCGCTGTCAAAACCGGCGCTCCTCGTCGTGGCGCTGTTCTGCTTCATGTATCATTGGCGCGACTTTATGGGGCCGCTCATTTACCTGACCAATCAAAGCCAGTTTACGCTGGCGCTGGGCTTGCAGTCCTTCCAAACCCGACAGGGCGGGACGGAAATGAATCTTCTGATGGCCGCCTCGACGATGATGATCACCCCGATCCTCGTCCTCTTCTTCTTCACGCAGCGCGCCTTCATCCAGGGAATCAGCATGACGGGAATAAAAGGCTGATTTTCTTTGGATTATCCGGTGAAGCGATGAAAAAACTGCGGCAATTCAAAAAAGTAGCTTGAGAAACGGGCGCCGGCGCTTTAGAATCAACCCGCCGTTTTGATTGAAGAAACGCAGAACAACACCCGTTGGGAGGATTGACAATGAAAATTGCCCGAATGTATTTGTGCGCAATTGCGATTTCCGCCGTGGCTTTGATCCGCTTCGCCTCTGCCGATCCCACGTGCACATGGGTGACCGCCCCGCCGATCGAAACAAGCGGCCAGGATGTATCTCAGGATCCAGCCACGCCTCTTCTGGATAACGATTGTATTTACTATACAAATATATTTCAGATAACTCAGGTCGAGGTCGCTATCGTCGCGCCGGACCAATGGGAAGATATCACGGCCCAAGCCGCCCCCGCTGCCATAAACGGCATCAATAATGGGTCCTTGCCCATGACGATTTATGATCAGGTTTTTTCTTACACCAATACCGGCCCGGATTATTCGTTTTCGGCTCACATAACGGTTAGCGTGGATGGGAATGGCAGTTCGCATTTTTCAGTCACGGGCGTCACGCTCTCAGGCGTGCAAGGCCTTCGCCTGACGATCAGCGCCACCGGCGCCGCGATGCGCTATCTCACCACTTCGGTGGGCTCTGGAAATGGAACGCTTCTGCCCGCCTCGGATTGGTTCGCTAAAAATTCAGTGGTGGATCTGACCGCCCAGCCGGACGCGGGCTGGCGCGTGCAGTCATGGACGGGCACCAACGACGATGCTTCTGTCGCTCTGACCAATCAAGTCACGGTTGACTATGACAAATCCGTGTCGGTCCAGTTTGAGCCTGCGCCCAGTCCTTCGCCTTCACCTTCGCCGTCTCTGTCGCCCTCGCCCTCGCCCAGTCCGTCGCCAAGCCCTTCGCCAACGCCCATTACATACACGTTATCGGCAGCTTCGGATGACGGCGCCGTGGCCAAAGCGCCGGATTATGCGGCGTATCTCCCGGGAACAACCGTGACGCTGACCGTAACGCCGAATACAGGCTTTCATTTCGATCATTGGTTCGGCAACGATCCCGAATCGCAGTTAACGCCTGCGCAAGCGCTCAGCAATCCGCTGGATATTCTTATGAATTCGAACAAAGCCCTGACCGCGGTCTGCCTGCCGGACGCAGTGACCACTTCCCTGATGAGAGATTATCTCACGGGCCGGGCAACCCTGACGGCGGGTCAAAAAACCTCCGCGGATGTCAACGGCGATAATCGCCTCGACATCGCCGACCTCATGAAGATGATTTTTTCAGGCGGGCATTAAAGAACCGGAATACCATTAAGCCACAAGGAGCCTGTCGGAGAACCGCGTGTCGCCGCCATGAAAACACCCAAATACCGGCGCTTTTCATGGCGGCGACACTTTGAATATTTGATTCTCCGACAGGCTCTATGCGCGCCGCTTGGGTTTTTCGCAAGCGGCGCGCTGTTTTTAATTTTGTGTTTCCATCGCTAAAGGGCTGGGATTTCCACAAACTCCGTCTGTAAAAATAAGCCGCTTCGCGGCGCAAAATCCGTGTATCCTTTAATCCGTGGTAAAAAGGCGCCACCACGGATTAAAGGATTAAACGGATTACTATGAACGACAACATGTTGTCGTTCGCAGGATGATAAGGGCTTACGGCGTCAAGTATAGAGCGCGCCGCCTCCCTGATGCAATTCGGCGGTGGCGCTGGGGCGGACGCCAATCACCACTTTGCCGATATGCTTCTGCGACTCGAGATAGCGATAGGCTTCCGGCGCTTGCGCAAAGGGGAAGACCTTGTCAATCCAGGGCTTCAATGCTGACGCCTCGCATGCCTGGGCGAAGGCGCGCAGTTCCTCGGTGGATTGCATGAAGACGCCTTGCAGCGTGATCTGCCGCATGAAGAGATCGCGCGAAAGAATTTTCGCCTCGCCGCCCGCCAGCACTCCCACCAGCGCGATGCGCCCGCCGATCGCTGTCGCTTGGATTGATTTTTGCAGATTGTCGCCGCCGGCCACTTCCACAATAACGTCGGCGCCGGCGCCGCCGGTGATTTCGCGCACGCGCGCCGGCCAGGCCGGATCGTGATAATCCACCGTTTCATGCGCGCCCAGCCGCTCCTTGACGATGCAGGCCTTTTCCGGCTTGGAAGTGCTGAAGATGATGCGCGCGCCCATCAGGCGCGCGATTTGAGCGGCGAAGACGGACACGCCGCCCGTGCCGTGCAGCAGAACCCATTCGCCCGGGCGCGTCCGGCCATGCGTTACGACCGCGGCCCAGGCCGTCAATCCCGCGATGGTCAGCGTCGAGCCTTCGGCCGGCGTTAGATGCTTCGGCATGCGGACCAGCGAAGCCGCAGGATAAATAATGCGCTCGGCCAATACGCCGTCCACGCCGCGGCCGCCGACAAACGTCCTGGCCCATTCCGGACGCAGTTTACCCGCCGGCCAGTGGCGGAACGGCGCATTCAAAACGTGGTCGCCTTGTTTCAGTCCCTCAACGTGCTCTCCTACTTCCAGCACCATGCCCGCCATGTCAGACGCCGCAATGATCGGTGGCTCCTGCGGGCCGCCATAGCGCCCATCGGCCACCATCAGATCGCGGTAGTTCAGCGATACCGCCTCCACCTCCACCAGCGCCTCGCATCGCCCCGGCTTGGCCGGCTCCGGGCGCTCGGTCAGCTGAAGCGAGTCCAGCCCCGTTCCTTTGACAGTGTAACATTTCATGATTGCGTCCTCCTTGCGCAAACGTGATTATGCAAACAGATAATTAGATGGTTTGTTCATGGCGCCCGTGTCTGTTGCTAAAAATCCGTCATGATCCGCCCGATCCGCCCGATCCGTGTTCTATCACAAAAAATCAGATTGAGATAGAACACGGATGGGGCGGATCGGGCGGATTAACACGGATTTTTCCGTAGATTGCGCGAACGACAACATGTTGTCGTTCATTTTTTGGTAATGGGCTATAAGCCGGGGACCAGAAGGCGGCAGGCATAGAACGTCAATGCCGATACAATCGCGGAGGCGGGGATGGTCAGGATCCATGCCCAAACGATGCGCTTGGCCACGCCCCATTTGATGCCCGAAAGTTTTCGCGTCGCCCCCACGCCGATGATGGCGCCGGTGATGGTGTGTGTCGTCGAGACGGGAATGCCCAAGGATGTCGCGACGAAAAGCGTCGTCGCGCCGGCTGTCTCGGCGCAAAAACCGCCGACCGGTTTGAGTTTGGTGATCTTCATGCCCATTGTGCGGACAATGCGCCAGCCGCCGAAGGCCGTGCCGATTGCCATGGCCGCCTGGCAGGACAAGATGATCCACAGCGTATTCCACTTGAACAGCGACAGCATGGTATCCTTCTGCATATAGCCGGAGGCCACGAGGAGCGCTACTATGATGCCCATGGTTTTTTGCGCGTCATTGCCGCCATGTCCCAGCGAATAGAGCGAAGCAGAGATAAACTGCAATTTGCGGAAGAGCGTATCCACGCCGGCCGGCCGCATTTTGCGGAAAATCCAGAAAACCGCAACCATGATGGCAAAGCCCATCACCAAGCCAATCATTGGCGCCAGAACGATGAACTCCGCTGTGAAGATCACCTTGGGCCAGTTGATGACGCTCGGGCCGGCGTGGGCCAGTCCTGCGCCCACGAATCCGCCAATCAACGCATGCGAGGAACTGGTGGGAAGCCCCAACAGCCAGGTCAATAGATCCCAGATGATGGCGCCCAGCAGTCCGGCAAGCACCACATACACATAAGCGCTGTCACCCATGGGCACGTGCACAATATCCGAGATCGTATGGGCGACCTTGGGCGCGAAGGCGAACATGGCGACAAAATTGAAGAAGGCGGCCCACAACACGGCGGCTCGTGGACTCAGCACGCGCGTTGAAACAATGGTCGCAATGGAATTGGCGGCGTCGTGAAAGCCATTCACAACGTCGAAAAACAGCGCCAGCGCGATCGTTATGATTACAATAAAAAGGAGAAACGTCATAGATCAGCTCGCCTCGATGACAACCCCTTCGATGATGTTGGCCACGTCGTCGCAGCGATCAATGGCCTTCTCCAGCCGCTCGTAGATTTCCTTCCACTTGATCACCGATATGGCGTTGGTTTCTTCCTTGAACAGCTTGGCCAGCGCGCTGCGCAGGATATCATCGCCTTGGTTCTCCAGTTGATGCATCCGGATGCAGCAGTCGTTGATCAGTTTGGCATGCTTCAGATTGCGAAGGCCATGAATTGCCTGCGCGATCGTCTCGCTGCACTGGCACAAAACTCGCGAGAACTCCGTCGCCTCGGGACGAATCACCCGAATCTCATACATGTCAATACGCGAGGTCGTGGCAAAAATGACGTCAATGATGTCATCCATGCGCTTGATCAGGTCGTGGATGTCGTTCCGGTCAATCGGCGTGATGAAGGTCTTGTGGATTTCTTCCATGCAGTGCTGCGTGATCAGATCCGCCTCATGCTCCAGTTCCTTGATGCGGGCAAAGATGACGGTAATATCCGCATCCGGATCGGACAAGGCCAGCAGTTGGCGGCAGGTTTCAATGATCAGCGCGCTGTGTTTCTCAAAATACTCGAAAAAATTGACATTCTTGGGCAACAAATTGCGCAGCATGGTTTTCCTCGCTTTGGAGCGGTTGGTTACAGACAGCCAGCAATACAACAGATGGTATTTAAGTATGCCATACGCCTTCCCGCGAACGCAACCCCATGTTTTCGCGGCTTGACAGCTTGACTGCAGAGTGCGCCCCGCCTTATAGCTTGGCGCCGAATGGTAGGCCGTCCCGCTCCGTCGGGCGGCCTTGGAGCGCTGTGGCCGCC
>JAPLSP010000528.1 GCA_026398575.1 Candidatus Sumerlaeota bacterium
TAATGCGATGGGGGAACGGCGCCAGCTTTGAGAGTAAGGTGGCTTGCCGCCTTCTTTTTTGCGCCAAGGCCATTGAAACGCCAAAAAGAAGGCGGCAAGACACCTTACTCCAAAAGCTGGCGCCGCTCCCAACAGCATAGATTATGGATAGAGAGGATATTCATACCAGTCTCATCATCAACCCGCAATCTATGCGATATACCACGGCGAGATCAGGAGTTCTGTAATCGCGGCCGGTCCATTCTCCATCTCCATTTGCATCGCGCCGCCGCGATTATCGCAGTCCGGGCGCTCGTGCGGCAAGCCCTTCTTTCTCTTTGACCGCCGAGGGCCTTCTCAGATAGTTTCCCGGCGGCTGCATCGTGCGCCGATTTCCCCAACTGGAGGACGCCTCACGCCATGATTGATCTCAGTTCGACGATTCGCAATGTGCCGGATTTCCCCAAGCCCGGCATCCAGTTCAAAGACATAACCACGCTGGTAAAGAATCCGGAGGCGTTCCGGCAGGCGATTGACACGCTGGCCAAACGCTACAAGGGCCGCGGGATTCAAAAAATCGTCGGCGTCGAGTCGCGCGGATTTATCTTCGGCGCGGCGCTGGCTTATAAGCTAAAACTCGGCTTTGTTCCGGTGCGCAAACCCAAGAAACTACCCGCCGCGACGATTCGCGAGGAGTATGCGCTCGAATATGGAACCGACGCGCTTGAAATTCATACCGACGCCATCGGCGCGGGAGAGCGCGTCCTGGTGCTCGATGACCTCCTGGCCACGGGCGGAACGCTCGCCGCCACCTGCCGCCTGGTCGAGCGTCTGGGCGGGGTGGTGGAGGAAGTCGTCACGATCATCGAGTTGACCGGGCTTCATGGGCGTGAGAAGATCAAAAACTATCGCTATCATGCGCTGATTGATTTAGAGGTTCATGAGTAGGTCTTTCATTTTTCGATTGGCGCCGATACCCATTTCCCTGCCTTGTCAAAACCAAGCAAAAAATAGCGGCGCTCCGGACGTTCGCGCATATAGACGCGCCGTTTTTCGCTGCCGGGATCAATCATGAATTCCGCTCCGCCGAAGCATTTGCAATTATAATACATGGCCTGGATGTCATGGGAGCCGGCGGGGAAAAAGACCGTGACGGACGGATCGCTGCGAAAGGATTGCAGCGCGGCGCCAAACTCCCGCCCCCGCGTGGAATCAATCTTGAAATATCTGTATTTCTGCCAGACGGCAGGGAGCGCGGCGATGAACAAGGCCAGTACCCCCACCGCGAGCATGCGGCTGCATCCGCGTCGCGATTCCGGCGCCAATCCGGCCGCCAACAGGTCTTTGACTTGCAGAATTCCTCGCGCCGACAGCAGCGCAAGCCACGGCAGCGATTCCGCCAAAAAGCGCGGCGTGCAGAAAAAATCCTGGTACGGATAAAAGAAATACGCCGCAACCAGGCCTGCCAACGGCCCGAGCGCAATCCAATCCTTTCGCGTCGCCTGCGGACCGAGCAATTGAATGATAATAAAAAGGTACGAGGCAACAGGCCACAGGAACATCCAAGCCCCCAGGGAATGCAGGTTGTTGAATTGATAAATCAGACCGTCCAGAGGCGTGTGGTGGTTGATCGAATTAAATCCCAGCGTGCAGAGTTGAGGCGCGCAAACCCGATAGGCCAGAAGGAAGGGATCGCCGGTCGTCCTGGCGTTGAACAGCAGCAGAAATCCCACGGGAACCATCCACCCGCCAAACGCGATCAGCCAGCCGGGCCATCGCCGGCGCCAGTCGCACAAAACGATTCCAGCCCAGATCAGCAGCAACGGCCCGGCGACGCCCAGCACAGTCAACGGACGGATAATGCACGCATAGCCGAGGAAGAATCCGAGACCCAGGGAATCGCCCAGTCGCGGACGCTCGAGATCGCGCAGGCCGAACCACGCTGCCGCCATCAATAAACACGCCGCTGCGACATGATCCATGCCGTTGACTGCATTCAGCGCGAACATCGGAGAAGCCATCAGCAGCGCGGCGCCGAGCAGTCCGGGCGCCGAACCATAGAGCCTGCGCCCGACGGCAAACGTCAGCCATACGCACGCCGCCCCCATCATCGCAAAAACAATCGGGATGCTACCGACCTTAAGTCCGAGCAAAGTCAGGAGAATGGCGCCCGGCATATACTGCGAATATACCTTTCCCTCCCGCACAACCGTCGCGTAGCCGGTGTATAGCTCGGTGTGCGCGGGCGCCGGCAGAAACCATCGCCCCTGAGAGAGGATTTGCGCGTGATACAGCCGCGCCTGGCTGTCTCCCATATAGAGCTGGCCGTCAAAGAGAAAATAAAACAGCCCCAGATAGAGCGCGAACGCAATCGCTGCCAGGCCGATGGCCCAGAGCGCCCATCGGCGGTTCGGGCTGCAAGCCCAATCCAGCATCGGATTCATCTGGCGCCGGAAGAGCCATAGCAGCCCCAGAGGCGGCAATACCATGAGCGTAAACAATCTCCAATGAGGGAAAAGGCGCCAGCAGGACCAGGTTATGACAACGGCTAGTATCGAGACTACAATCCATTGTGAATTCAAGTCCATGCGCCATTGCCTGCGCCAAAGCCCAAAGTATAGCGCGGCGATGCAGACGCTGCAAACGGCGACAGAGGTCCATCGGAATAGGTAACACGCCTGCCAATGAAAAATTATCTGGAATCCCTCAAGCCGCACATCATACCGCCCAAAGATGCCGCCAATGATCAACAGAGCGCCGCAGCCGGCCCCAAAGATGGCAATCTTCAAACGAACGGCTTTGAGCGAGTCTATGATCGAGCGATCCTCAGACGGAAGATGAGCATGGGACTGTTTCGATATTGGGACCGCATTCGTAGGCATATTGGGGCGGATAGATTACTTTTCTGAGATTTCGTAATGTAAAATGCAAAATGA
>JAPLSP010000721.1 GCA_026398575.1 Candidatus Sumerlaeota bacterium
CCCGCTGAGCGTGAGGCCGGGCCGCAGTATGATGTCGTAAGGACCTTTGCGCTCGCCTGCCTTGACCTCGACAAAAGGCCCTGCGCGTCCCGTGCCGCCGGGGTCCGAGATAAAGCTTCCCAATGAGGCGACGAGTTGATAGGCGCCCGAGGGAACTGCTCCGATTTCAAAATTTCCCTGCGCGTCAGCCGTGGCAAAAAGGTTGTGGTCCTCGACAAGGCGTGCTTTGGCGCCGGGCGCGGCGCGCTTGTCCTCATGGAGTACCCTGCCGAAAATAATGGCGGCGCGCTCGACCTTGAAGAGCCGCTCGGTAGTGGGCGGGCAATTCACATGCTGCGATATTGAAGCGATCTCGCGATGGCGCAACTGGACATGAACGCGCGTCCAAGCCATCGGAAACGAGACGATAGCCTCGCCCGTCAGCCCGGTCATGGCCGTTCCGCCGATTTCTTCCGGATTGCCCCCGCACTGTACGATCGTGATGGAGGTTCCGGCGACGCCTTGTTCGGTGTCTTTCCAGATCACGCGGACTTTCAGCTGCTTGCGGTCGCCGGCGATGGCGCCATTGGAGGTGGGCTTGGCGTCCGCTTTCGCAGCGCCTTTTTTTGGAGTTTTTCCAGCCGCAGTCATGGAAGCAGACGCGTGCAAACCAGCGCCGGCGCCGGTCGTTTCCGCCTGCCCGGCAGTTCCCGAAGTTGCGGATTCGGCGTCGCGGCCGCCCGAAGACGCCGCCACGCCGCCGCCATTTTTGCGCACGGCATAGAAGATCACTCCTGCCGCCACCAACGCCATCACCGCCGCGATCGCTATCGGCTTCCTTCCCGCCAAGCCGCGGCGCAAGACAACCCCGTTGAAGGCCTTCAATGCGCTCATGGGAACCGCCTCCTCCTGCCGCGCTCGCTTGCCGACGCAGGGTAACCCGCCCTATCCCAAGGGTGGCAAGATGATTATGTTGCATTAGCTTCCAACCATCCTCCATCTAAGCGCATTGCTGTCGTCCCTTTGGCAAAAATACGTCACTGAATTTGTGATTCAGAGTACTTAGGCTGGTTCCACCACGACCGCTGTGCCATAGCACAGAACTTCCGTGGCCGAGACTTTGCTCGCCACTTCCGAGGCGTCGTAGCGCATGCCGATGATGGCGTTGGCGCCCATTTCGGCGGCGTGTTGCAGGAGCAACTCGTAGGCCTGTTGGCGCGTCTGCTCACACATTTCCGTGTAAGCCCCGATGCGCCCGCCGATGATGCTCTTCAATCCGCCCACGATCCCCTGCGCAATGGTGGGGCAACGGACGATGAGTCCGCGCACAAGGCCTTTGTATTCCTTGATGCGATAGCCATCGAATGAAAACGTCGTCGTAACCAGCATGGTTTTCTCCTTATAATTGAAATTTTATAATCCTTTAGCCAATTTTATAAAGGCGCCACAGAGACACCGAGGCGCAGAGAAATTCGCAAAGAATATTATAAAAGCATTTCTGGATGCATTTCTCTGTGCCTCGGTGTCTCTGTGGTGACTTCCTCATTATATGGCTAAAGGCATGTGAAATTTTAGATTTCTGACTGAACAAAAAATATCCACTTCAATCGCTTAAGAATTTAAGATTCTAAAGATTCGGGTTTCATCAGCGTGTTTCGGGTTCTGGCAGCGCGCCATCCGCATCCATCTCGCGCAGATGCGGGATGGGCGGCGCCGGACGCTCCACCTTGGTTTCAGGGATCAACCGCCCCTCCACCATAATATTCTCGGCCTTGCCGAGGCGATACTTCGAGATGTTCGGAATCTCGGCGGACTCGGCGACGATGGCGTCGGTGAAGACGCGACCGCCGGCGGACTCGAACGTGTTGTCCGCAACCTGGACATCATGCGGCATGCAGCCCTCGACCGGGATATTGTTGTGCGTCCCATAGCCGATTGAAATGGCCATGACCGGGCGCCAACTCATCACGCTCCGCAGATTGCGGAAACGGTTGCCGCGGATGAGGCCCGCGCCGTCGCGAATCCCAATCCCGTGCCGCAGGTTCTCGAAAATGTTTCCCTCCACGACAAACGTTCCGTCCATGCCGGGATGCGTATCCACCGCGCAGAGCTCATAAGTTGACTGATCGTTGCTCCCGACTCGATTGTGGAGGAATTCCCAGTGAGTCTTCCGCACGCCTGCTTTATGGACATATTTCCCCAAGCGCTCCCCACTGCTCCAGTCGAGCGCCCCGTTGGAGGCAAGGGAATGGCGGTTCTGGCTGAACTCATTGTCCGTCACCAACACGCAGGCGCCGGAGTAAATGGCCACGCCGTAGCCCAAGCCCTCGCGCAAGTTGTTGTGAATGGAGCAGTGGTCCACCTGCGCGGTGGCTTCGTCACTGAAGGTAGTCGCGTAGCTGAAGCCGAGCAACTCGCAGTGGTCTATGCGGACATTCTTTTTCCCGCCGGCGGATATGCCGTAGGTGTCGTTGTTCTGGCTGACCGTTGTCTCCGCTCCCTGCATTTTCAGGCGCGTGAAGCGAACCTTGTCGCCGTCCACGTTGAACAGGTGGATGGTTTTGTCTTTGGTCCGAATGAGCGTCTTGGCGCCTTCGCCCAGCAGCATCACCCCGCCCGGCACGCGAACTTCTTTGTCAAACACATACTCGCCCTTCGGCAGCAACACGACGGGCGCCCCGTCCTTGACCGCGCGTTCATAAGCGCTCTGCACCGCCGCCGCCGTGCGCCCCTCAACAGTGATGCGCTTGTCGAACTGCTTCCGCTCTGCCTCGCTCAAAGGAACATCCGGCCCAATCGGACCGCGGGGACCAACCGCAGGAGTTTCTGGTCCCTGGGCAGGCGCCGCTTGGGCGGGCGCCGGTTGGGCTGCTGGCGTGCAAATGGTCACGGCCACGGCCATCACCACGATGGCAATTGTTTCTGATAGAGAATTGTTCATTGAGCTCCTATTTCCCGATAAATGTCCGTCGGTATGCGAATTTCTTTCGGAGTCAATGCGTAATTTGGGGACGTTTTCCTGTATGCTGGAAGAAGGCCCTATTCTCTGTGCCCGTCTATGCTAATAGCAAATAGACCTGAGTTCTAGTGAGCGTCCCCAAATTAACTACTTTTATCATTGGAGCTGCACGCCGCAAAACCCTTGTCTTAGTGGCATGCGTGACTGTCCCCAGGATAAACTATTCGATTTCCTCTGTTTGTGGAATGAGCTTGGAGCGAAGGCGATAGTCTTCATCGGACATGGCAATGGTTTCTCGATATTGCAGCGCTTCGGGTTCGGCGACATAGTCCACGCTTCCGTGGTTCTTCTCCACGATCACCCGTATTTTATCTAAAGTCACTTTGAAGAATTCCTTTCTTAGGTTCACCTTATTGAGTCGGAGCATATCGAATTCTTTATGGAGGGCATTTTCCAGGGTAGGGGCGTCTTCGCAAGAGATCATCATGTGGACATCGAATGGGAATGGAACACTGGCATCTCCGAGTTCTCGGACGCGATCCATCGGGGTAAGGCGGCGAGTCATTCCGATTTTATAGACATCCGTCCCGAATGACCCGATATTGGATATGATATAGACAAATCCTGCTCGGGTAAGCTGCGCCTGGGAGACAGCGCGTGCCAGTTTTTCACGCGCTTCTGCCAGTTGGGCTTCAAGGCGCGCAACTTCTTCCGTGTGCTCATCTTTTGCTTTCTTGAGCGCTTTTTCTAAGGCCAACTCAATTGCAGTTTCTTGGGATTGGAGGTGCTGTAGTTCGTGTTGGCGTTCAGCTTCCAGTCGTTCTTCTTCCCTGATTTGCGCTTTAATCCGGGCTTGCTCCTGCCGGGCTGCCTCTTTTCTGACAACCTTTTCAAACGCCTCTTGCAGCTCGTTCTGCAAGACTTTTCGCGCCGGCTCAAGGACTTCAAGTCCATGATTGGAAGCAAACTCAATAATAGAGTCGAGCTTTTTACGAGAGACGGCAAGATTGGACGATGTTATATTTATTATAAGGTTATGATGGACTTCTTCCAATAGGCATTGCAGAGATTCTTTAGCCAAGCGAAATCTTTCGTCGGCTGACTTGAGGCGGGCTTCTATCTTCTTCTCTGCGTTATCTATGATTTCATCAGCATGTCTTATTATTGCTTCAATTTCTGCTTTTTTTTCAAGCAATGTTTGATCTATGCGGTCATCGGCTAGCAGATTTGCTGATTCGATTGATGCCTTACATTCGATTGCTTCTTTCTCATAGCGCTCCCTCCAATATTTCGCTTCATTGAGCGCGCTTATTTTTTCGCGATCAAATTTTTTAGAGAGAATCCTATAGCCTACAAAAAAGATCGGGATGAGAATAATGACCACTATTGCATAAGGAAGAATTTCAAATAATAGGTCCACAGGTCATCATCCTGGAATCCGAATGATTTCAAATTACTGTGCTTATCGCCGCTTCCTTATCGTTGAAATTAGACGCCCAAACGATCAGCCTCGGCAAGCATCAATTGCTTTGCCCATTCGCTCACTATTCGGCCATTCGGGATAGCCACCTTAAATCTATCTTAAATCTTAAGATCACTATCTCCAAAATAAAATATAGCCAGTTGACAGAGCCCGTTCGCTTGCTTTGCAAGGCCTGCGCTAAACTTCTTCCGATTTGTCCTTAGCCAATTTTAGAAGGTCCATCTGTTCGCTTTCGATTGTCTCAGGTTGAGATTTGCTTGTTCCAAACCGGGTTCGACGGTCTTCGAGCCAATTTAGAAATTCCTCTTTCTCACCAGAAACACCCCAGCAGATTTGAAGTTCATCTTCAGATAACACTATCCCGCGCTGCCTTTCCTTCCAATCCTTATCAATCCGCCTGAAGACGTTCTGCTTGATAAGCCGACTCAGGGATTTCTGTCGTTCGCGGCCATAGTATTGGAAAAAGCCTCCGCTTGTTTGGGCAAGAATCTGATCCGCTGTTCTGGAATAAATGGCGCCGATTTGATGCGCGTGCAATTCACACAACAGGCAGGCGCGCACTTGCTGAATGACGACGTTCCTGTAATAATCCTGCATTAAAGGATCATGGTGGTCTTCATCGCTGAATAATAAAATGAGTGGATCTGGGTTAACATCCGCTGTCATGCCAGACATGACATCGGTCTGAGTTCCCTGAAGGCCCGTATAGGCTTGGAATTCCTCATCCCAAGAATAGATAAGATTTCCATCGTGAACCGATAGGCCGTGAGTGGAGAATATTCCCGGCTTTAGGCTTTTCTGCTTGAGTTGATCCGTAAGCGTTCTCAAGCATTCGCTCATTGCCTCCCGCTTATCCTCTGGCAACAAGTAACAGAGACGGCATGACTCGAGAGGCGCGAGGACTTCACCAAAATCAGGTCCACAAGCCAACAGGTGACCACGCGCCTGCTTGGCGGTCGTGCTATCTGGCGAAAATGAATTGGCTTTTGCCTCAAAATAAACAGCCTTCAGATCGCGCAGGCGTCCCAGGATCATTTCCGGTTCAGGCTCAAGGCTGATGCTCAATTCTGATTTCTGTACGGCTGCAGCCGTCTGAACGGTAAAAGCAAAAGGCTGCTCAATATAGACTATTTCGAAACCTGCCTGATAAAAAAGAGGGCGCACGCGGTAGTTCTTGGAAGGCTGTTCCTTGGCCATCCATAACAGGAGGTTGAGATGGAAAACCGGGTCTTTCAGCAGATCATTAGTTTTCATATATCTTCTCCGATGCGGCCGGCCATTCTTTCACGATATCCTCGTAAGGCGTCTCGCCTATCCAAGTATTAATTTTTGGCGATACATAATGTTGCACATTAGCCACAAGCCGATGGATCGTATTACCACAAGTGCCTTGCGGTAGAATTGCTGTCATTCCGTTTGCCGTTAGCTCCATGTTAATAGGCTGCCAAAGGTGACGGTCTGCGCCATAGACATGGACCTTGGTTGGCCCAAGCTGGATTGGGTCACCCCATAGCTTGAAGCGATTCCGTTTCTGAAAGGCCATTTGAGTCCAGCGGCTAAAGGTTGCCTCGGACAATGATTCAGTGAACCTGATTATGAGAGGAGCGCCTCTTGTCCCCATATGGAGAGATTGACTGGATTGTGTTTCCGGCCAAGCGATTCGCTCCGAGTAATCCAAGACGGCTTTATAAATCCGGTATAAGTAAATCACCGTATTGCGGAGCGCCTCGAAGCTGTCCGAACAATTGGTTATCCGTCCATCCTGATAAAGATCATGACCGCCTTTCCCAGCGAAACATGGCAACCGGAGCGCATAAAGGGCATAAAGGGGATCGTAGTCCTGTTGCAGTTTTCCAAGGGATCCTCTGATCATGCCTACTCGATCCTTCATTTCAAAGCGCGCTTTTCGTCTCTCGAAATCAACCCCATCATCATTGGGGGGGGCGTCGTCCAAATCCTCAGGACTATTTTCCCCAGTCTCCTCGTCGTCATCGGGAACGTTTGAAGCGAAGTCGTCGGGCATATCAAAAATGCTATCATGAGAGAAAACAAGCTTGCCGAAGCGATCATCTCCCCTTTTTGAAACATCCCGATTCCATAATTCCTGCAAGAGATGACTGCTAAACCAAGTGTGGTCGAGATCGGGCGACTGAGCCCATTGGGCGACTCTATTTTGTGCGGGCTCAGATTCTTCGGAAGTGTAGTACACGAAGAATCGGCTGTCGAGCTTCTCAAGAAATCCGGTGTTCTGCTTTGAGGTTGTCCGCGATTCCTTATCAGTAACATCACCGCTGATTGCCATGAAGTCATCATCTATTCGTTTCATGCCAACGCCCATGTCTGCAAAAATCTTTTCGGGCGTTTTCTGGTTTCCGTTATTTCGCCTTGCTACATGCTCAAGCAGAAATGATTTGACCCGTGGGGCTTTCGTTCGGCGTCTGCCTGCTTCCACTTTTGGTTCGACAGATAAGCCATTAAAAAACCGATACACATCAAAGCGGTCCTTAATGTTTGGTGGTGACAGAGTGCGCATATTAACAAGCCTTTTCATAAGTCAAGGTTCGACCTCGAAATCTGCAATTCTAACGAATTCGATCTCAAGGTCCAACCCCGCTATGCGAATTGTTGCGCTATACTCAAAATTCTGCAAACGGAAAACTCTATTTTATGGTGACTTCCTTGCCCGCCGCCGCTGAACGATAGACGCCGTCTATGAACTTCTGAACGGCTAATCCCGCTTCGCCGGGCGCGCGCAACTCCGTGCCCTTCATGCAGGCGTCAACCCAGTTTTGGAGTTTGTAAACGAACAGCGTCGGGAAGTCGGTTTTGGGGCTGAGCCAGCCGGGGACGGTGTTGATCATGGTGCCGGCGCGGTCGGTGAAGATCATCGGGGGATCCCATTGGCAGCCGCCTTTCGTGCCCATCATCGAGAAATTCCACGCGTCCTTCTCGATGTGCGCGACGAACGAGGCTTCGATGTTCAGGAGGGCGCCGTTGTCGAAGCGGATCTGGCCGATGGCCATGTCCTCGACGGTGTAGGTTTTGTAGTCCCAGTTGGGCCACATGGAGGCGACGCTGGATTTTTTGTTGCCCATGAAGGTCCAGGTGTTACCGACGGCGGCGATGGGCCTGGGCGAGCCCATGACGTAGTGCGCCATCTCAAGGACGTGGACGCCGATGTCAATCATCGGTCCGCCGCCCTGCATTTCCTTGCGGCCGAAGACGCCCCAGTTGGGGATGCCGCGGCGGCGCAGCGCGAGGCACTTGACGTACATGATGTCGCCGAACTGGCCTTCATCGCGCGCGCGCGTGAGGAATTCGCTGTAGGGGTGATAGCGGTACTGGAAGCCGACGGCGAGTTTGACCTTGTTCTTTTTGGCGGCGGCGATCATGGCCTCGCATTGCGCGGGATTCATCGCCATGGGCTTCTCGACGAAGACGTGGGCTTTGGCGTTGGCGGCGTCAATGGCGGGCGCGGCATGGACGCCGTTGGGCGTGCAGATGTCAACCGCGTCGGGCTTGACTTCCTTGAGCATCACTTTCCAGTCTTTGTAGTTCTTGGTGACGCCCCATTTCTCCTTCATGACATCCAGCCGCGCGGGGACGATGTCCACGCCGGCGACGACCTCGACTTCGGGGAACTGCTTGAAGGTGTCCATGTGATACTGCGCGATGCCGCCGCAGCCGACGATGGCCACGCGCAGTTTCGGGCCTTTGTATTCTTTCTTGACTTCCATCGCGAGTGAGTCTGTCGAGACGGTTTTCTTCTCTGCCATGATATGCTCCTTGGATGCGGGTCTGATTGGATGTGGGCCGGATGCCGCGCCCGAGCGGGACGGTCAGCGGCATTCATGCAAAGGCATGATGTTCAGAATCCCTGATTCCGGCTAGGGAAAAATGCGTGAAAAGCGAATTTTCGCAGAAGGCAGGATATAGAGATATCGTAAGCCTTTAGCCGGTTATAACAAAGTCACCACCGAGACACCGAGGCACAGAGAATTCCACAAAGAGTCTTATTCATGCGCTTTGGGATGCGTTTCTCTGCGCCTCGGTGTCTCGGTGGTGACTTTGTTATAACCGGCTAAAGGATTACAGGATATCGAGGCGATGAATGCCGCGGATGGATGCCTTGTGTGTGACAAAATAATGTGCGGCAAAATAATCAGAGCAAAGGAATAGCGGCGTTTTTTGTTTGAATCGCAGGCGCCGGAAGCTCTTGAATACCGCG
>JAPLSP010000633.1 GCA_026398575.1 Candidatus Sumerlaeota bacterium
CCTCCGCGCCGCCCGCGCCGCCTGCCTCGAAATCCTCCAACAAATCAAATTCGCCGGAATGTATTATCGCCGCGACATCGCGCATCGGGCGTTGACAAAAACCAGGTAAACAGGGAGAAATATCGTCCCCAAGCCTCCCGCTGAAAGGAAGTATTATGAAACGGCTGAAGATTTATCTGGATACATCCGTCATCAATTTTCTTTTCGCTGATGACGCGCCAAACTTGCGCGATATTACCAAGGATTTTTTTGAGAACTGTGTTCAATCTTTGAAGTATGATGTCTTCATCTCCAATGTCGTGCTGCAGGAGATAGAGAAAACAAAGGACGAAGGTAAGAAGAAAAAACTCCTGGACATTATTCGCAAATATAAGTTTTCAGTTTTGCAGTCCACGTCTGAAGTGGAACAACTCGCGGATGTTTACATCAAAGAAGGAATTGTCCCTGCCAAAAAGGTTGAGGATGCGCAGCACATTGCCATCGCGACATGCAATCAAATGGACTTGCTTTTATCATGGAATTTTAAGCATTTGGCCAATATTCATCGGCAGATTGCGGTGAGATCAGTCAATGAAAGACAGGGATATTTCTATCCGCTCACAATGACTAACCCTATGGAGGCGCTCAATGAAGAAGATTGACAAAACAATTCCTCAGTCGCTTCGCGAAGTCTGGGGCTGGAAAGAAGCGGTCTATCAGGATATCAAAGACAAATCCACTGAGGAAAGAATCGCCTATTATAACGAGGGCTTAGAGATTGCCGCCAAAATCCTGAATGCCAAGATAGTGGTCAATCCGGATGGTAGCCGAATGTTGGTTTAGGCTATCCGTGAATCGCACATCCATTTCATAGAGATAAGCGCATGTATCTGGCAAAGGTCACATTTGGTTCCCAGCGCAAAGGCAAGTCCCGCGCTCGGCTTGATGACTTGGCGGATATCTACATATCCAGCCTGTTTCATATGCGGCAACGACAATGCGATGCAAAGATCGCATGGGTTCATGAAAAGCTGGTTGCCTATGTTAATGTGCCCCGTCCTGATTCGATGGATTTGCGCTACCATTCTGAAACCGGAAAAGAGGCGCTTCAAAAAGTTATCAAAGCCTTTGGCTGCGAGCCCCAGTGGGAAATATTGGATGATCATGTCCCCACGCGTTTCCCAGATTGGAGGAAATCGCCATTTTTTGTTCTCTTCACAACTATGTTGGAAGAGGATGCGCCTATACGGCGAGGCACGGATGGCTATCCCTTCCCGCAGTATCTGTTCCCAATGGAAGATTGCGACAAGCACAATATCAATTGCTGGGAGGACTATTATCAGAGCTATGATGTAATATGGCTTCGTTCCGGCAAACTGGAAATTCCCACCTATCGCCAGATGGCCGAACCATTCAGCGAACTGACAAAAGAAGGGAAGAACCATTGTGAAGATATTGAAAGGGCCACGCAGATTCCCACCTATTATTATCTGACTAGATATTGGGGACGAAGCAACCTTAGAGCAGAAGCGAATCGGCCATGTCCTTCGTGTGGTGGCAAGTGGCGGCTAAAACAACCTTATGTTTGGAGATCACCGCGCTTACCGATAGTTTTCTTATGCAAACGCTGTCGCTTGGTCTCATCCGCTGCAAGTGTGAATGACGAGGAGAGATATGCGCATATTGGCGAGTACAAAGGAGCTTAAGCATGAAGATGGCATTGGTCTCTTCAGTGATAGGAGCGATTATAATGAATGCCAGCGCCATGAGCGCTTTCGCGCAAAAGGAAGTCGCGCTTTGGGGGATGCATAAGATCATGCTCAATAGCGCGAAAACTTATGACGATGCCCCAGCCTCAGCGACGCTGGCGATTGAGTACACGGCGCCAGATGGCAAGAAGTTCCGGCGGCAGGGATTTTGGGACGGGGCGAAAACCTGGCGCGCGCGCTTTATGCCGGATCAGATCGGAACATGGCGCTATGAGACTTCGAGCAAGGAAGATGAAGGGCTGAACGGCAAGAAGGGCGAATTTGTTTGCGTCGCGAGCAAGGGCGAAACGGTTTTCGATAAGCATGGCGCCGTGCGCGTTTCGGAGAATGGCCGCTACTTCGCGCATCGCGATGGGACGCCGTTTTTCTGGCTGGCGGATACGGTATGGAATGGGGCGCTTTGTTCGAAGACGACGGACGACTGGAATTTCTTCTTGCGGGATCGCCGCGCCAAGAAGTTTTCCGGGATTCAGTTTCTGCTGGCGCAATGGCGCGCGGCGCCTACGGACATCGAGGGGCAGACCGCCTACACGGGCTATGATAAAATCAGCATCAAACCGGCATTCTTCAAGCGCATGGATACGCGCGTCGCCGCCATCAACGCCAACGGGTTGCTGGCGATTCCGGTCCTGCTCTGGACGCTCGGCAAGAAGGAAGACAATCCCGGACAACTCCCCGAAGAGCAGGCGGTGTTGCTGGCGCGCTACATGGTCGCCCGCTATGGCGCGCATCATGTGATTTGGATTCTGCCGGGCGATGGCAACTATTCGGGCGCGACCGCGGCGGACCACTGGAAGCGCATCGGACGCGCCGTGTTCGATACGGACGATCACGCGCCCGTGCTCCTTCATCCCTGCGGAATGAACTGGCCCTATGACGCTTTTCTCGATGAAAAATGGCTCAGCGCGCTCGGCTATCAGAGCGGCCCCGGCGACGACGCGAAGACGCTGCGCTCGAGAAATAGCGGGCCGCCATCGCAGAAAAGGTCCCAGGCGCCGGCGCGACCCGTGC
>JAPLSP010000740.1 GCA_026398575.1 Candidatus Sumerlaeota bacterium
GGGATATCTACACGCTTTGGCATAATGGCAAATTCGACGCCAGCCTGCCCAAGTTCGGCGACGCGGTAGAGAGGCGGGGAGTGCCGTACATCCTCTGGGGCGCCTCCGTGGGGCCGTTCAGCAGCAACCCCCGGGCCGAAAGGTTCTATCGTCGCCATTTGTCCCGAATCAGCCTGATCACCGCCCGCGAGCGCGACACCGTCAATTATCTGGCCGGCATCGGAGTCTCGTCTAATGTCGTCCCCTGCGCCGATCCCGCCTTTGCCGTGGCGCCGGAGATCGTCAAGGAGCGCTCGGCCGCCAATCGGGAAACGACCATTGCCATCAACCTGAGTCCGCTTTCCGTGCGGCATGCTGACCTGAGTATCGAGCAGGGCGCCGAAGCGCAGGCCGGAATGGTCGAGCGAATCGTCCAGCGTTACAAGGCGCGAGTGATTCTCATCCCGCATGTTGTTAGTGACTTCGCCGAAGGCGATGACGATTTGCGCTATCTGCGGCGGGTCCGGGAGGCGATCGCCGGGCCGTGCAAGAATCGGGTTGAGATCCTGGACACGGATCCGGGATTCATCGCCACCAAGAAAACGCTTATTCAATGCGACCTGGTGATTGCCGCCCGGATGCATTGCGCCATCAACGCCATGGCGGCGCATGTGCCCACTCTGCTGCTCTCCTACAGCCAGAAATCGCTGGGCATGTGCGAGTACATTTACGGGTACCGCGACTGGGTCCACCCCGTAGATGCATTCGGCTCCGACCCCTGCCTGACGATTGTCGGACGGATGCTCGAAGCGCGCAAGCAAATCCAGGCGAGCCTGGCGGCGCGCATCCCCGAGGTGCAGGCCGATGCACGCCGCCCCCTCCAGGCGCTGAAGCGGCTACTCGCCAAGGGCTGAATCCCGATGCCAGGTTCCGGCCGCTGGGCCCCGGCCGCCTAGGGGCTGGCGTCCGCAACCCTCGCTGCCTGTGCCTTGCACTTCCCCTGGCAGACCTACGCGGTCAAATCCGCTGTCCCTGACTCTCTGCGTTCTGCATCTGAATGCAAGGCCAAGCGCTTCACGAAAGGTTACGAATGAAAAATCGAAATCTATTAATGGTTTTCCCTTCGGCATTTGGGGATGGGTGGACGGGGGCTACACCCCGCTTCTTTAGGATCAGCAAGGGATTGCAGGAATATGGCTGGTCAACAACAATGTTGGCTGCCAGTTTGCCTACCGATAAAAGAATTCACCCGGCGGAAGTTTCCTTTCCAGGCAAGGTGATTCGGACTCCATTCCCGAACGGTCCACATCCACGGTTTATGGATCGAAAAGGCCTTCGGATGCTCTATCGCTTGGGATGTCAGGCTACCGGTTTTGGAAAACTCTATGAAGATCCGGAGTTGGGATGGACATCTCGACTCCGCAGTTCTCGCTTCGCTTCTCAGATATTCCCCAAGCCGGATCTTGTGTGGGGAGTCACTAACGGGTATGTCGCTTCACTGTGTGCCAGTCGTGAGATAGCCAGGCAACTGGGTTGCCCGTGGATAATAGAGGTACAAGATCCTCCCTTTGACACATCGACCGATTCTCACGATCCACAACTCGAATCTTGTTTTAACGACGCATCCGCCATCATAACTGTCACCCAATCATGCGCGCGGGAAATATGCAGGAGATATGAGGGGGTGAGTGGCAAGGAACATGTCGTTTACCTGAGTTATACCGAAGAAACCCCGGTAGCAGAACAGAGGCGGGCGCCAGAAGATCCGTTCGTGTTTCTGCACGCCGGTGTGCTCTACGGTGGAAAACATCGAAATGCGCGCAATGTTGTGCGGGCCATGAAGTCATGCTTCGACCGGCACCCAGAACTACAGGGGAAACTGATCTTCCGAATCGCGGGTGGACAGAAAGGGGGAGAGGAGGTACTGGATTTGGCATACACCTTAGGAATTCCGAAATCTGTTGAATTGTTGGAAGGGGTGGATCACAAAACTGCCCTTTGCCTGATGGATCAGGCTGATATGCTGCTTGCTATCAAGTATCCAGATCCTCGATATAATTTACAGATCCCAGGAAAAGTGTTTGATTATCTGGGCAGGCGAAAGCCGATTATCGGCATCATGGGGGATTGTGAAGCCGCAGATATTCTGAAGCAGTCGGGGCTCGGCACCGTCTTTGACCATGAGGATGTGGATGGCTTGGCGGATTTTCTGTTTCAGTCATATTGCCAGCGGCAAAGTGTGAAGATGCAGTACACACCGAATGAGCAATATATCGAAGGATTCTCGTCGTGGGCCATGGTAAGCCAAGTTAATCGAATTCTGAATTTGTTATTGGTTAAGTAACTGCCGTATGATTATGCTCCGCAACACGGAACTGCTCTGACATGAAAACCTTTATCATCAACATAGCCAAAGACACGAAGCGCCGCCATTTTATCTCGCGGCAAATGGACAAGTTGAAGTTGGAGCATGAGTACTTCAACGCCATCGTGGGGAAAGATTTGACGACGGCGGAACTCAGGAGGTCCTACAACCACTCGAAGGCGATGCGGACGCAGTGCAGGGACTTGACCCCCTCAGAGATTGGTTGTGCACTGAGTCATATCGGGATCTACCGGCTTATATTGGCAAGGCGCCTGCCCATGGCGCTGATCTTGGAAGATGACACCGTCCTTTCCGATGAAATCAATACCATACTTGGCTGTCTGCAGGAGTGCATGCACTCGGAGCATCCGATGCTGACTCTCCTCTCGCCTGTCCATGGAACAAAGGGAGCTGCTCGCGCCTTGGGAAGTGGCCATCAGATGCAACCTTTCAGCAGCGGCTTTTTTACAAATGGATATGTGATAACCGCTGCGGGAGCCCGCGCCTTGGTCAAGTTTCTTTACCCGGTCGGGGATGTGGCTGACTGCTGGCGGAGGCTGCAGCGCCACGGCGTGATCGATCTCTACGCCGTGACGCCTCCGCTGGCCCTTCAGAATCGGGAGGCTTTCGGATCCATAACCAGTGCTGAGATCGGGAAGTTTCTTAAAGGGCGCGCAAGGTGGTGGAAATACCTGTTCAAGGCCCGCCGCGCCTTCTGGCTGGGGGTGGACCAATCTATAGCGTTCTTCGACCGGCATTTCAGGCCGTATGCGGGACTCGACCTGAAGCGGGAGAGGTGAAGACAGGCAATGCGCACAAATACGTATGCATACGCAGACTTAGGTCGTGCCGGACTGGAAAACATTCTCCTGCCTTGGGCTCGTTGTGAGGTGTATTCCCGCGAGCACAATGTTCGCATGCTTGCTCCACAATGGGTAAGGATCAAGATTGGCCCGTTGCTTCGGCATGAGATTGACTCTCGTCTATACATGGGGCAATTTGCTAATTCCAGCTATATTCATGGAGTTGAGAAGTGGGCAATTCTGCTGGCAGGCAGGAAAATAGACGAATTGCGCGCTCGCCAGCTCGGTTCTGAATCTGATATCTCAAGTGGCGCTACTATCCGTCCTACGATAGTTGTGTTTCGAGGGATGGCAGATGGATTCGCATCCCTGTTCCCCCACCGGCAGTTTTTAGGCAGCCGGTTAGTTGAAATCCTGTCCCCTCGCAATAAGGCTTTGCTTTCCTCTCGGTCAACCGATCAAGCAATCGGATGCCATATACGAAGGGGCGATCACGGTCCCTGCTTGAAGCTAGGTGAGATGATACCCTCCAAAGGCCTTTGGAATCTGCCCGAGCAGTGGTACATCAACTGCATAAGAGATATTCGAAAGATTGTTGGGGCTGTTCCAGTCAACGTGTTTTCAGATGCCTATCCCGGTGAGATCAGCGGCGTGCTTTCGTTACCGGACACAACTTTAGTGCAGTCTAATCCGGCCATAGTCGACCTGCTCTTGTTATCTAGATGCAGAATAGTGGTAACATCATGGTCCTGGTTTAGTATGTGGGCAGCGTTTCTCTCTACAAATAAGTCATTATGGTTTCCGTCTCCAGATTTTGAAATATTTAGGAACCATGGATTGCCTGTGGTCTCCACAGATCTCTATGGTAACGTAGAAGGCGCCCTGTAGCCACAATCGAACGAACACTTGGGCAGTCGCGACAGCGTTCTGCAGAGGCGCGTCGGTTCAGCAGCATTTTCAGTCGCCGCAGCCAGTTTGGCAGATTGGCGACACTCTTAGAGAGGCTTTGCGCATGGCCTAGCAAACAATGGCTTTGGACTGTTCAAGGGCGGAATTCATTGCCCGATGCGCCGTGTGACCTACCTTCCCTCCTCCAGGGACGCGTGGCCGGACGGCGCGTAAGTGGATGCGTTTCTCGGCATTTCAACGGAACCATCGGTCCAATCTGCATCGGATAGCGAGTGAACATGTCTCAATCGGACCGCTTTCTTTACTTGATGGCTTCCCCACTAGGTATTGCCAGTGGCTTACTGCTGCTGGTGTTTTCCGGGGCGCTCGCCTCCGTTCAGGCCCGCTGGGCAGTCTGGGGCGTTATGGCGCTGTTAGTTTTTGCCTCTACGCTTTCGCGTCCGCCGGAGAGCACGGTGCCGGGGTTCACCCTGGCCACGCCTCTGGAGCAACTGAGCCGAGATGGTCGGAGCTTGACCATGGTCGGCTTGCTGCTTCTGATTTCTCCTTCGCTCTCTGCCAAGCGGGGGGGCCGTCGGAGGATAGTCTTCGGCCCGATGCTTCTCTATCTGCTCTTCCAACTCGTCTTCTCGTTTATGTACTTTCTGGCGGGGAATGTGGAGCGGGGGATCTTCGGGCCGATCATCTTTCTGCTGACCTTTGTGGTGTTTGGGATCGGGCTGTCGCGTATGCTGCAAAAGGTGGCTGATTTGGACAATCTCCTCAAAATGTTGGTAGTGGTTATTCTGGTGATGGTGATGGGAACGGTTTACCAACTGTTTGTGGACCGCACGATGATCATAGCACAAGGCCGGCTTTTCGGTCTGACGGGGAATGCGGTGCATTTGGCCTCATATTCCGCGGCGCTCTTTCTGCCCTTGATTGCTGCTGTGCAGCGCCTGAGACATCAGCGCCTCTGGTGCCTGCTTGCGCTGTCCTTGGCCGGCTTTCTGGTGGTCTTTCTATTGTGGAGCGGCTCTCGCACGGGCGCCTTGATGACACTAACAGGCTTGGGATTGATGTTTCGACATCAACTTCGCCGACTGTTTAAAATCACCATCCTGGTTGCAATCATGGTAATGTTTGCTTGGCAGGTGAGCGATTTCGGAGAGTCATCCGCTGTTATTCAGGATCGCTTTGGCCGCAATTTATTGGCGAACACTCGTGAGGGCGCTTGGGACCAGATGTTGAATGTTTTCGTCGCGAATCCATTGTTCGGAAGCATTAAAGATGTTTCCCTTACGGAGAACTCCTACCTGGGAGCGCTTGCCCGTTTCGGCATCGTTGGCACGGCTTCCTTGTTCATCAGCATGACAATGGTCCTCATGGCTCTTGTGAAACTAAATCAGAAGCGATCCAGGCTTGGAGAACATGCCATCCTGGTGGATCTCGTGACTGCGGGATTCTTCTCTCTGGCGATAGGCGCCGTTTTTGAGGGTTTCCTCATGGCCACGCTGACGCCGATGCTCTATATGATCTACATCTATGCGGCACTATGTGCTTTCCTACTCGACAAAGTTGAAGATGGCGTGTGTGCTTCATATGTGGGGAAATTGGTCCTGCGCAAGATCGAGCACGAACCACAGTCGCCTTGCGCTATGTATCAGAAGTCTTGAGTGGATGAGATGGAGAAACTTGCGATCATGGTTAATTCTATGCCTCCTTTGAAAGTGGCCATGTGTTGGGCTGGATTCTCGGGATATCTTGTTGCATGCTGGAAGGAACTGGCCAAAGCACCTAGTATCGAATTGCGGGTATTTGCCTATACTTCTCAGCGTCCGTATCATCCTGACATAGTCTCGGGACTAGACTGCACTTTTCTGAAAACCGGTGAGCCAAATGGCTTGGCCGATATGATACTACAGTTTGATCCAGATATTATCGTCATAGGCGGTTGGGCGTATCCAGAGATGAACGGGCTTCCATTTCACCAAAAACTAGTGGCGAGAAAATTCGTATTAGGAATGGATACACCTTGGAGGGGAGACTGGCGGCAGAAAATGGCGCGATGGAAGATTGGGAGATTGATGGACCGCGTGGACGCGGTCATCGTTGCGGGGGAACGCAGTTGGCAGTATGCCCGTCATCTAGGTGTTGCTGAGGCAAAGATTTATCGTGGGTTTTACGGCATTGACTATGCCGCATTTGAGCCAGCTTATAGCCTGCGCCAGGCATTGGAAGGGGGGTGGCCGCGAAGTTTCCTATACATTGGCCGCTATATCGATGAAAAAGGAATTGATGTCTTATTGGAATCCTACAAGTTCTATCGCTCGATGGTACGCAATCCCTGGCCACTAAATTGTTGTGGGACTGGACCTTGGATGGAGAGGATAACCCAGGCGGAGGGCGTGCTTGATCTCGGTTTTGTTCAACCAGCAAGTCTGAGGACTGTGTTTGCCAACCAGGGAGTGTTTGTTCTGACCAGCCGTTATGAGCCATGGGGGATTGTGATCGCGGAGGCGGCCGCCGCCGGCTTGCCCATTATCTGTACTGAGGCATGTGGCGCGAGCATTGAGATTGTGCGTTCTATGTACACCGGAATAACCGTGGGGACAGGCGATGCCCGTAGGTTCGCTCGGGCCATGCTGTGGATGCACGAGAATCATGCTCGTCTTCCGGAGATGGGCCGTCGGGCCCAAACATTCGCCGCGGCTTACTCGGCGGAAGCTTGGACTGCGCGATGGCTTCATATGTTCCACGCTTTGTCTCAAAAGCACAGTCATGACGATTATCTAGAATAAGAATCAGTGTTGTTGGTTAAGAAACCGGATGGATTATGGGAGCAGTTTTGCTTGTGTGAACAAGGAGGTGGCTTTGATGATTCTCGCTGGTGACTACATTCCGAAGAACAAACCAAGTATACTATGCTTGAATGATTCATGTGTTCTATGCAATTTGGAGGGACCGATTCTAAATCCAAAGAATCTCCCTTCTCCAGCTCGAAAAGCAGGAGTCTCTCTATATTCAACAAGGTTGCCTGATCAAATATTTCGAATGAATTTCTCACTCGCGAATAATCATATTATGGACTTCGGTCGAGAAGGACTTTGTCAGACCTTTGATTACCTTGGGGAAATAGGAGCGAATGCCGCAGGTTCTGGAATGGACTTGCTTCAAGCCCGCAGCCCGATGGTAGTAAACGATTCTGGTAGAAAGATCGGTGTGATCAGCTGCTGCGAGGCGCAATTTGGGGTTGCACGAGTTGATCGGGCTGGAGTTGCGGAGTTAGGACCTTGGGTGATTCCTGCCATACGCCATCTTCGCAAACAAGTGCATGCCGTGGTTGTGTCGGTTCATTTGGCCCTAGAGATGTCTCCTTGGCCATCTCCAACTATCCAAGATCTGTATAGATCGTGGATTGATGAAGGCGCAAGTATTGTGCATGGTCATCACTCGCATATTCCACAGGGCATTGAAGCCTATGGCAACGGCATAATTGCCTATGGATTGGGTAACTTTGTGGTGGACCCTGAATGGTGGAATGGCCGTAACACGCTTTGGTCCCAGGCTGTGGGAATCGATTGGAGCATTGAACCTTTTTCCTGGCAGTCTTTCACGCTCGAGGTCCGCCAAGCGAAGGAAGTCATTGTTGTAGAGCGAAGCAGCGATGAGGAGTCTGCATCGCATCGGTCATATCTGGAGGTCGTCAATGCGCCCTTGTATGATCGTCCCTTACTGGAATCGATCTGGCAAGAAGCTGCAATACGCAGTTACTTTCAGCTATATGCCGATACATTGCGATCTCCATCGGTTGTTTATAGAAAACTTGGATTGAAATCAAGACTTAAGTCACTAATGGCCGCTGGAAAAGATGTATCTCGAGCAATAATCGGAAGGGATTTCCGAACTCGACGATCGGATCATCTTGCACTTACCTGTTTTAACTATTTCAGCAGCCTTAGTCATATAGAGACTGTGCGGACTGCAATGGGGGTCTTAGCAGGAGTAGTACCCGATCTCAGGACAGATGCATCAAGGAAGATAGCTGATGCTCTGATGTGATGTTCTATTGGATGAGACTGTTATTGTTTCGGCAGTAGAGTCGGATTGTCACCGAATTAACCATAGTCTATGCGGGTTTCCGTCCAGTTCAAAGGATAAGGCCTAGAAATCAATGCTACCAAAAGCGTTTAACTGTTTAATCCGCCCACGTGATTATCTAAATGTGCTTAATGTTGCTGCGCGGGAGTTTACTTGCCCGACACGTGAACTTCGCGAAAACTATCAGGTCGAACAGTTCAACCGGGTGTGGGTGGATGCATGGGAAAATGTTCCGTTTTACACAGGATGGAAAAGAGAACATCATCTTCCGGACAATATCTGTTCTCTAGATGAAGTCGAGTCATGGCCGATTGTGACGAAGTGCGATTTGCAGAAAAACACGGCACTTTTTGAAAGATTGGACAGACCAGCTGAAGGGCAGGGCATGACTGGGGGATCGACTGGTCAACCGCTTCGTTTCGGCACATGGAAAGAGGATGCAGGGCATACCCTCCCTAATATGTGGATCGGGCGGCGCGCGTATGGAATTGAGCCGGGTGATCGGACATGGCTACTTTGGGGTCATCATCATCTCTATGGCACAGGATTCTATAGGCGAGTGAGTGCTCTAAAGAGAAGATTGAAGGATTATCTGCTCAATAGTTGCCGAATTTCTGCCTATGATCTATCGCCATCGGCGATGCAGTCAGCGTTTCAAAAGTTTGTTAACTTTTCGCCCAGATTTATCGTAGCATTTTCTCCCGCCATACTTGCTTTTTGTCGGACTAATCGAGCGAAAGAGGATGCATGCCACCGAATTCAGGTAAAATGCGTTTTGTGTACGGCGGGACCGCTGACCCAAAATGAACGGCAGGAAATCAGTTCCTTTTTTAATGCGCCGGTGTGTATGGAATACGGTAGTGCAGAATGCGGTGTCATGGCGTACACAGTGCCATCAGGGGGATATCAAGTTTTTTGGCAGACGCACCTGTTGCAGACCGTGCCCGATTTTCAAGACGCTCATCGGAGTATTGTGACGCGTCTAACAATGCGGTGTTTTCCGCTTATTCGCTATGACATAGGCGATTATCTCGATGTGTATCCGAATGAGATCAAGAGGCCGCATCGGTTCATTTCGGTACTGGGGCGGCCGAGCGAGATCGTCAGATTTTCGGACGGTACTGCATTCTTCGGTGCCCTCATTGGGGATTGCGTCAAGCAAGTGCCAAAGGTTATGGCAAGCCAAACCATTCTTCGCGGTGATGAGATGCTAATCCATGTGTTGGCAGACGGGAAATTGACGACAGAGGATGCGGACTTAATTTATCAACGCTGTCGTATGGTGGTTCCCGCCCTCACAAACAAAAGGATATTGGTCGAGCAGAAGGAGAAGTTAAGAACGGGTATCAGCGGGAAAGTGATCTTGGTGGTTCATGAGTAGCAGATTCGGGCATAACCTCTGCTGCCGGTCGTCGAAGCACTGGCGGCAGGCCGGCCAGCTATAACCATGCAGTCGCGCGCGATCTTTGACCAAACACATACAAGAGACTCCTCGAGACGAGTATCCATGCTTCCTTTCTATCCCGTGAATTCCAGGAAGCGTCTTGTTGCGCGTGTGACTGGCATTACCGGCCTTTCGCGGTTGTGCAGGCGCCTCACTTTGTTCACCCCCGGTGTTCGCGTCATCAATTATCATTCGACTCCCAAGGGCTTTGCCGATCAGTTCGAGAAGCAGCTGCGTTACTACTCGAAACATTACCGTCCGATTGACAAACAGGAACTGGACGCCTTTCTTGAGCACAGGCCCCTGCCTTCCCGCCGCACGGGAATCATTCTCACCTTTGATGACGGATTGCGGGACAATTTCGAGGTGGCGGCTCCTCTGCTTGAAAAATATGGGTTTCAGGGATGGTTCTTCGTCCCGACCGGGTTCGTGAATTGCCGCCCGGAACTCCAGGAGGAATACGCCAAGTCGGCCTCAATCCACAATTTCAGTTCCTACCCGGACAAGCGCATTTCCATGTCTGGCGAAGAATTGAGACAACTCACCGTCCGCCATGTGGTGGGGTGTCATTCCGCATCCCACCGACTGCTTTCATCGGACCTGACCCCCGGGGATCTCGAAGCCGAAATTTGCACGGCCAAGTCAGAACTCGAATGCATTCTGCAAAAAGAAGTGGACTCGTTTTGCTGGGTCGGCGGCGAGGAACGCTCCTATTCCGCGGCAGCCGCCAACTTGATTCGTAAGTGCGGATATCGCTATGCCTTCATGACAAATAGTTCGCTTGTGCATCCGGGTACGAGCCTGCTCCAAATCCAACGCACCAACATCGAGGCGTCCTGGCCTGTTGAGGTCGTTGAATTCCAACTTTCCGGCATTGTCGATCTGCTCTACCACCGCAAGAAACTGCGTGTGAATCGAATGACCGGTGAAACTTTTCGGTAGCCACACATCGCTACAGGATCCTCTTCCCATGCTCAATGTGCTTTCCGTGATTGCCGGCCTCCAGCGAAACGCCGGACCTTCGCATACGGTGAAGGCCCTGTGCGAGCACCTGTCGCCTCTGGTCGGCGAGAATGTGCTGGCCTTTCCGCAGCAAGCAGGCAGTGCGCAGGACGACATACTGGCAGTAGATCCCGGGCGGGTGCGCCTATGTCCCGTTCCCGTGCATGCATTCTCCCTGCTTCGTCTTTCTTTTTCGTCCGGCTTCGCCACCGCTCTCCGTGCCCTCTGTCGCGAGCGCCGGATCCAGATTCTCCACAACAATGGGCTGTGGCTGCCGTGCAATCATGCGGCTGCATCGGTTGCCGCCTCTCTCAATATTCCCCTCATTACCACCCCCCGAGGCATGTTGGCCCCTTGGTGCCTGGCCCACAAAAGTTGGAAAAAGCGACTGGCTTGGGGCTTGTACCAGAAGCGGGACTTCCAACGCGCCGCGTGCCTGCACGCCACCGCCGAACACGAGTACCGGCACCTGCGCGCCCTGGGCCTGCGCCAGCCCGTCGCCGTCATCCCCAACGGCATCGAGGCGCCCGCCGCAGCGCCCCGGAAAAGCACGGACGGGCCCCGATCCATCCTCTTCGTCGGACGGATCTACCCGGTGAAGGGCCTGCTGAACCTCGTCGCGGCATGGGGGAAGATCCGCGCAAGCGGATGGAGGATCGTGATCGCCGGCCCTGACCAGGCCGGGCACCAGGCCGAGGTGCGGCGGGCCATCGTCGATGCGGGCCTGGAGGACTGCTTCGAGTTCCCGGGCTCCGTGCATGACGAGGCCAAGTGGAGCCTGTACCGCACAGCGGACCTCTTCGTCCTGCCCTCCTTCACGGAAAACTTCGGAATGGTGGTCGCCGAGGCCTTGGCCTGCGGCGTGCCCGTCATCACCACCCGGGGCGCCCCGTGGGCGGAACTGGAGGAACGCGGGTGCGGGTGGTGGGTGGAGATTGGCGCGGAACCGCTGGCGGCGGCGCTGCGGGAGGCGATGGCCCTGAGCGATGCGGACCGGCGTGAGATGGGCGCGCACGGACGCCGCCTCGTCGAGGAGAAGTACGCCTGGCCGGGAATCGCAAAGCAGATGGTTTCGGTCTACGAGTGGGTCCTGGGCGGCGGGTCGCCGCCGGAATGCGTGAGGAGGAACTAATCTTTCCAAGCGGGGAGCAGAGGAATAGAGATACGGAATTCGGGGTGAGAGTCTCTAGTCTGTAGTTTGGGGCCAGAAACGGATAATGCTTCTTGTGTCCTTCGGACTCAGCACTGTTAGACTCAACCTTGGGGGTCGCTGATGGGATTTTGCACTCATCGTCATAAGAATGCGCGAACCTAAGATTGACACCACCTTAAGCCAACCATAATTAGTTCTTGTAGGAAAAGTGCCTTTTTGAAAATTCGTACAGGTACCTAAGACATGTTTCTACAACCTAAACAGTTATTATCAGCCGATCGTTATCATTTTTTCGGTTTTCAGCGCATAATCATCCGATATGCGCCGTTTTCAGGATATGGCTCTCCCCGCTTCCAATTTTTTTGCGCTCTTTCACCTCGCCGCCGCCTGTTTTCAGGCGGCGCTGACATGTCCGGCCAGCAATCTCAGGTTGTACGTCAGCACGCTCAGGCCGACGTAGGCTTGGAACGATTTCCATCCGCGCCACAGGCAGCGCTTCAACTTGAAGCTGCGCAGCAGGGTCGAGAGGTTGCCTTCGATGCCCGCGCGGAAACGCATCAACTTGCGGAACCACGGCAATTTCTGCAACGCGGCGCGCGCCTGGTTCAAGCGGCCCGGCTTGGGCAGCGCCACTTGTTTGACGCCGGCCTGCGCGGCGATCTCCTCATTATCTTTGCTGTGGAAACGCCGGTCACCCGTCAAGCGCTCGGGGGCGCGCTTCATCAGCCGTTCGTGTTCTTTCAAGGCGACGGGCAGCGATTCGTTGTCGCCGGGATTGCCATCGAGCGTTTCGAAGAAAACGACCATGCCCGAACGGCCCGTGCTCACGGCGATCTTGTGGCCGAACTCGGCTTTCGAGCCTTTCTTGCCGCGGCAGATCAGGTCTGTGTGCGTCTCGAAAATCGAGAGCAGTTTGTCGTCGGCCGCAACCTTCTCGCCCAGAACTACGCGGCGATAAGCTTGCGTGTAGACTTGTTCGGCCAGCGGCAGAAAATGACGCAATTCCTCAAGAAAAGCTTCAATTTCAATGCGGGCTGGCTGGCCGCTTGGCCCGGCGAATGCTTTGAGCGCCTCGGTCGCGTAACCGCACACGCGCTGCTGATATTTCAACAGCGCGCCATACCACTTCGCCTGCTTTTTCGCGATGTCCTTGCCCTTGCCCATGACGATTTGGTAGGCCAGTTTTTTGCACGAGCCGGCGTGATTGTGAAAGGCAAACGTCACGTTCGGCGCTTCCGCGCGCAGACGCTTGAGCGTCCGGATCAGCACGCGCACGCTGTCGCCGAGCAGACGCGAATCACACGGATGGATGATGTTGGTTTCCGTGACCGTCGTGTCAATTCGCATCGCTTTTCCGTCTTCGACCTTTTTTTTTATCCCCAGATCCAGGATGGCTTCATTGATGCGGCGCATCGTGGTTTCCGAGATCATCTTGATCAGATCGTTGAGGGTTGTGTAGTGCGGGATATCTTTATCGTAAAACCGGGTGAACCAGCGGTAGTGCGAATGCAGGCCAATCTCGTCGGACAACTGGCGATAGTCCATGTCCTTCAGTTGCATGAGGATCGCGCTGCGGAGAATTTGTTCGGCGGTGGCTTTGGCGGGGCATCCCACGAGGCCCTTTTGGTTTTTCACAGTCGTCTTGCACAGGTCTTGGAGGACCCAGTCGAGAATTTCTGGAACTTCATCCAGCAATTGATCCATGGCTTGAAACATCTTGAGCGTCGGATTCTTTGGATCAACCACCCAGGAAAAATGTTGATACAGGGTGTCGAACATCTCGGGATCGCTGGATTGTTTTTCGCGCATTTTGAGGGCTCCTGGCTTGGTTTTTTTGGCATTAACCATTGTTTACGCTGGTTTCATCTTGCCAGCCCCCAAAAAAATGTCAAGCGAAAAATTTGCATAGACAATTGAAACTATTAGGGTTACGTAATTTTTCTACGAGAACTA
>JAPLSP010000283.1 GCA_026398575.1 Candidatus Sumerlaeota bacterium
CACGCCGGAGACGGGCGCATCCCAAGGCGTCTAACGGCATGAAGCGGCGCCTGCTCTGACAAAATAATGTCTGACAAAACAATGAAAACGCGCTGCCGTTGAGTAAGGCAGGAATGGCTTTGCGTCATTATTTTGTCGCACATTATTTTGCTGGAATGGGCTCGTCAAATCAAAACTGAAAGACCACTTGACGCCCCTCATTTTGCGTGCCTCAGCTTTTCGAGTTCCGCGCGCAAGGGACGCCAGTAAATTCTATCCCGGTTTCGTTCGGCGGCTTCCTCTTCGGCCAGCTGGCGCTCGATGGATTCGGAATCGCCCTGCAATGCGGCAGCGAGCAGCGGTCGCTGACGGACGAGTCGCGCGCAAACCCGGCGGCGTTCTTGCGCGACTTCGATGAGCAATTCCGGGGTGCGAAGCTCGCGGAGCCAGAAGCGAATTTGAAATGCGTTGGGGCGGGATTGGTTCTGGAAATAATGGGCCTCAATCAGGCGGCGGATCATCGGCCAGTCCTTGTCGCGCTGGGTTTTCTTCGCCTGGACGAGGTCGGGCAGCGAGAGGATATCGCAGAGCTCGCCACCCGGCATCTCAATTGTCGCGCGTCGGCGCCAAAGATTGGGGAACGGGTCAACGTTTCGCATTCGCGACATCACATCCACGCGCAGCCCGGGCGCTTCGGGATGCCGGCAGCGAAAATGCACGGCATGACCTTTTTTCAAATAGCGTAGTTCGAAAGGCGGAACCGCGATGACTTCGGCGCAAAGATCATCAAGCGCCGCTTGCAGCCGTGCGAGATTAGCCGCATTCGCGAGGATGGCCAGGTCCGTATCGCGGCTAAATTCGGCCGCGCCGTAAAACACGCACGCCTGTCCGCCCATGAGCAGGCAGCGGACGCGCCGCGCGCGCATCGAAGAAAGGACTTTGCGTATCGGGTTCGGGATCAAGAGAGCCTCCGAGAGCCTGATAAACGCGCCAGAGTTTCTCGCTCTGCCGCCATCGTTCGGCGGGCGTGAGCCGATACCACTCCGCCCACTCCTCGCCGGCTATTTCTTCAGGCTTGATCATAGCGGATGATGAGTGACTTCGCGCCCCGGCGCTGCACGGATTGGCGGTGGAGTATTGATTTCTTTCGATGCCGGCAACATAGACACCCCAAGCAAATGTGTCAATCGCGAATCGCCAGTCAAAGAATGCCTCTCGGGTCTGACTGTCGGCCAACATGTGCGCGTGGATGGCGCCGCCGGTCGCGTCGTTCTGCTCTGAGCTTAGTTTGGGGACTATTGCGATATGGGCGTCAAGGTGAAGCGGATGACCGGGGGCTCGCCGGATTTGATGGTGAATGCCGCGATCGGCGGCGCGCATGTCCATACCGGCGCCTTGAGCACGACTTTATGGGCGCCTTCGCAGAACGGGCCGATCGCTTGCAAAGGTTTGTCGGGATCGAGAGAGAACTTGGCGGCTCCTGCTTTGCCCGAATCTCCTGCGCTGCCCGGAGTCCCTGCACCACTGCCGGCATCGCTCCCCGTGAAATCAACCAACGCGGTGATTTGTTGCGGCTTTGGCGCCTCGGATGGGGCAAAGGCCAGCGCCACGCGCGCAATGCCCAATTCGGGAATCTGAATTTCGCCCGCGTCTTGATCCTGATCAATGTTGTCGAGTGATAAAATTTGCGGCAGCCAGACCGGTTTCTCCCCATATTCCAGCGTCACGGCGTATTGGCCGAGGAAGCGCCCGCTGAACGCCGTCGCGCTTCGGATGATGACGGATTCGGCGTCATGGGTGATTTGCACGGGATTTTCTTTTTGCGGTCCTTCTTCTCCCATCAGGCAGATCGCGACCTTGCGAAAATCGGAAAGGCTGTATGAGCTGCTATTCTTCGGAAGAACAAATCGCAGCGTCACCTTGTTGCCGGACATCAGGATGAAATCATGATCCGTGGCGCCGTTGATCGCGATCTTCTCGGTCACTTCCATTTTCTCTTCGTTGTCGCCGATGGAGCCCTGCCGGTTGCGCTTGCGGGAGACGCTGGCCCAATAATCGCCATCGCCTAACCCAACGATTTCGTAGTGGCCTTCGACGTCGGAACTGACGCTCATGGAGAAGCCCGGATTCGCAGGATCGTCCGGCGATGAAAGGCTGATGAAAGCGCCTTTGATGGGACTGCCGAGCGTGTCCATGACCAGACCCTTGAGCGAGCTGGTTCCCAATCCGGGAACTGCGACGTCGCCCAGGTCCTGATCGCCGGAGAGATTGTTGAGCGCCAGCGGGCCGATGTTTTTAATGCTAAATGAACCGCCACCGGGAACCTGTCCCGAGATGGTCATGAAGTAGTCGCCCTGGAAGCGCCCGGTGAAAATCGCCTGGTTGTTTTTCAGATTCTGCGTTCTTCCATTATTGTCCCAATCTTTGGAATAGGGCGCTGATTCGGCGTTTTTGATGGTTAGTGTGGCCTCTCCCAGTTGAGGCGCCTTGGCCGAATCGCCGGCGCCGCAGAAGACGAGCCGCGCAGTGACTTTGTTCGGAGCGCCCAGTTGGAAATCATGCTGGGTTTCGCCTTTGATCTCGATCTCTTCGGGTTTGCAGTTCATATTTTTGCCGCCGACCTTGCCGTTGGCCGCGACACTGTATTTCGTTTCATTCGCCCCTTCGATGCGATAGGCGCCCTGCGCGTCCGATTTTGTATTGTAGGATAGGCTGTCGCTTTCGCCCGCGGCCCCTTTGGTTTTTTGAGTGATGTTAATATCCGCTCCGGCCACGGGCGTCTGGCCGTTGAGCACGCGCCCCGACAGCGCCGCCGGACCTTTTTTGATTTCGATGTTGAAATCTTTCTGCTCGTTGTCAGCGAGGGCGAAGACGCGACGCGATTCAATGATGGCGTTTTTGTCGCTGTGGCTGATGGTCAGGGAATACTGGCCGGCGGCGACGTTCTCGAAGTCATAGGCGCCCTTCGTTCCTGACTTGGCGCTGTTATCCGATTTCCGGGGTCGCTGAAAAACATTGTCTTCATCTTCTTTGGGCGCAAGCGTCAGGTTGGCGTTCTCAAGGCCCGAGCCGTCGAAAGTCACGAATCCGGAAACGCGTCCGCCGCTGCCCAGAGGGATTCTCAACTGGCGCCCGCCGCCGTATTTCGCGCGCTCATTCGGGCGGACGGTAAGGGAAGCGTACCCCTCGGCCATGACGCCAACCGAGCCGAGTTCCTCGGTCTCATTGAAAGCAAACGCGCCATCAGGGCCGGTGAAATTTTTCTGCAGGATGCCGGGCAGGTCGGGCAGATTGTCATCAAACGATCTCAAGAGGAGGTCATCGCCCGCCAGCGCGACCAGGAACGTGGACACATACATCACGCGCGCGCGTTCGATGGGTTTCCCGGTTCCGCCATCAACGACGATCCCGGTCAGGTCCGTTCCTTTCGAGAGTTTGAACGGCTTCTCCTTGGCCTTCGATTCCTCCTGGGCGACGAGGTCGAAATCAAAGGACGTGCTATACCCCTGCGCCACGATGGCGATGAAGTAACAACCATCCTGCTGCAAGTCATCCAGCACGAAGCGGCCATCCTCCGAAGTGAACTGCGTGCCGATCATGGCGCGGTCTTCCGAATGATCGGCGCCGTCATAATGAATCCTAAAGTTGCGAATGGGCGCGCCGGTTTCCTTGTCCTCGATGCGCCCTTTGATGACGGCGCCGCCGCGCATGACGATCTGCGTCTCGCGATCGAGCGGGATGATCTTGTCTTTTTCGTCGGACCAGCCTTTGGCGCTGAGCGATACCGACAGTTTGGCATTGGGAAGATTCTCGATGCGAAAGCGCCCGTCCGCCGTGGTGCGCAGCGGCTGCCAGTCTGGCAATTCGGAAGGATGCGGAATGCCAGGCGCTTTGTTCAGCGATTGGAAGTTAATCTCGACTGCCGGAATGGGTTCGCCTTTGGGATTGACGACTTGTCCGCCGGCCCAATGCCCGGCTTCGAGCGTGAAGTCAACCTCGCGCGGCTCATCGGGAGTTCCCGGAGTGATCCCGCGCCGCAGGGCGGGGACGTATCCCTGGGCGACAACGGCCAGCGAACAATTCTGTCCCTGTTCCTTGAGAATTTTTTGCAGCTTTTCCGGGTCCGGCTCGGCATTGAGGGCGATGAGGGGCGTCAGGCGATAGCGCCCATCCGGCCCGGTCAGGGCGGGTTCGGCGCTTCCCGCGACGGCGGGGGATTGCCAATAAACGCGCGCGCCGAAAATCGGCATGCTGGAGGCGTCGGTGACAAGACCCGTAAACGCCACGGTCTTGGTGATGCGCGGGCGCTGCGATGCGGGCTGGGCTTTTTTATCGCGGAAAGGATCGGGCTTCATGACCAGCTTGATTTCTGCAAAATGCGAGCCGCGCGGAAACAGCGGCATCGCGGCGCCGCCACCCTCCATGATGTAGCCTTCTTTTTCGGCGGATATTTTCGGCGGGGTAACAACCGAGACGCCCTCGAGCATCGCGCCGCCATCCGCGCTGGTTTTGACCTCGCCGTGGCGCAACTCAAGATAAGAATGCTCGGAATCGAAGGTGAGGCGGGCGTCGGCAATCGCCGCGCCGCTGGTGAGATTGACATGCGCCAGGACTTTTCCCTCCAGCTCAAGCGATACGTCGCAAAGATTTTTTCTTCCAGCCGCGATCTGCGCTCTCACAATCTTGTCGGCGAAGCCTTTGGCGCCGAACAAGAGAAGCAGCGGTCCGGAGGGGCATCCTTCGATCTGATAGACGCCGTCGGCGGACGTCTGCGTTGTGGCAACGACGGATTCGCTCGACACAGAGGAAGCGTCCGTTACTCTGAAAGAATAAACGCCGGCGTCGCCGATGGGCTGGGCGGTTTCCAGATTGTGAACGACGCCGCTCAGCGTCAATCCGCGCTTGAGCGTGAGATTGTGCGGACCGCTGCGCCGGCCGGCTTTCAACTCGATGTAGGGCGCTTCGCCTTCGCGCTGATAGGATATATAGGGTCCGAGCGACGCGACGATTTGAAGATTCTGCGTGGCAAGACATCGCAGCTCAAAATCACCGGCGACCGTTGACGACGTATAGTCGCCGCTGCGATCTCGAATGGACACCAGAGCGCCCGGCGCCGGACGGCCATCCTCGAAGAGCGTTTTGCCGTAAATGATTCCCTGGTTTGCGCCTGGTTTGGCTGAAGCGGCATTGGCGGGGGAGTGGACGGAGTGGACGATGGTGGACGAAGTGGACGAGGTGGAGGGAGGGGCATTATTAGCTGAAGAAGCTCCGGGCAAACGAGAGGAAGCGCCCGCCCCTGAGCCGGATTCCTGGCGTCCGCGCTGCATGATATAAACAATCACACCAGCGACGATCGCGAGGAAAAGAATAGCGCCGATGAGCGGCGCCGAAGCGCGCCCGCGCTTGTTCCGTGAAGTCATTTGCATAGACGAGGCCATAAATAACCGGGTTCTTGCTTCATTTGTTACGGAGCCAAGCAGGAATCTATTAGTGTTCATTGGTGTTCATTAGTGGTTACCTACTTTTGATGCAACCACTAATGAACACCAATCAACACTAATAAAGACACTCCACAAAACACTCAGATTTAAGTATGAAGGGAATATTCTTGCTCCTTTTCATATAGGGTTATTATTTCATCCGGATCATCTTGATCAGATCTTTTTCAATTATGGTGATGATGAAATTATGATCCGCATTTTTGATTTCATGGTACTCGGTCATTTTCGGAAACGCAGCGGCCAATTCGCGGCCCATTTTCACGGGGATGATTTCATCAACGCTGCCGTGAAAAATCGTGACCGAAGGCGGCGAGGCGCGCTGCGCCAGCTCGGTCAGGCGCGCTCGATTGTCGAAGCGATCGAGCACCAAATAGCAGAGCGGTCCATACATGCGCGCCGCCATGTCCTTGATGCTGGTGAACGGCGAAACCAGGATGATGCGCCGCACGGGATGGCGCGCGGCCATTTCGAGCGCCGCCGCCGCGCCCAGCGAATGGCCCAAAACATTCAGCCGCTCATCCAGCGCCGCAGGCTCGATCTTCAGATGCGCCGCCAACCGCGCAAACGCCGCTTCGCCGGATTCCACGATGCTGGCGCGCGAAGGCGATCCCTGGCATTTGCCGTAGCCCGGATAATCTATCAACAGGAAGCCGTTCGTTTCATCGCGCGCGTTTTCCACCATATCCAGCCAATCCAGCGCCCGCGCGGCGTTGCCGCCGAACAAGGCCCATATCCGCGCGGGCGGCAGAGTGGATGGGGTGGACGCGGTGGACCTAGTGGACATGGTGGACAGTGACGCAGGCGGGATATAGAAGGCGATCTGCTTTCCGGCGGCGGTTTCGTATTCCAGTTCCTGAACAAAAGCCGGTATCTGCCGCAACTCGCCCAACATATAGGGCGCCGGGAAATAGATCATCTTGCGCTGAAAAAAGAACAAAAAAACGACGAGGACAACCGCCGATCCTATGATAACAGCTATGATCATGCGAATGATTCTCCGGAGGGATGGGCGGAGTGGGGCAGGCGGCGGGCTTGGGGTTTGGGGTTCATGGGGCATGGGCGGCATGGTGGGCGTGGTGGACGCAGTGGACGTTGTGGACTTGGCAAAAAATTAAGATAAGTTGTGCTGGGTTTGGTTGTTTCGGTTCTTAAGACGTTGATCTGCCTTTACGCGGCGCCGCAGGACGCGTTCTAATTGCCGGGTGACTTCCTGCGCGCGGTCGCCGATTTCAGGGCCGGATTCGCATTGTTCCACGCATATCGGCCGGTAGTATTTCAGCATCAGGCGCCCCGTAAGGTGCGGCAAGTTGCTCGTGCGTGGCCAGAGATCGTAGGCGCCGGTCAACCCCACCGGAACAATCTTCGCTCCCGTCAGCAACGCCATGCGCGCCAGCCCCGGCTTCATTTCGCCCGGCAAACCGTCGCGCGTGCGCGTCCCTTCGGGGAAAACAATCAGCCCGTGCCCTGCCCGCAGCGCGTCCAAGCACGACTGATACGCGCGCCGGTCCAGCCGCGCCTTGAGATTGATTGGAATGACGCCCACCGAGCGCAGCACCATTCCCACGAGGGGAATGGGATAGTATTTTTCGTTCGACATATAGTGGAACATGCGATGGCGCACGGGAAGCCCGGCCAGGATCGGATCGAGCCAGCTCTGATGATTGGGCGCCAGAATGAACGGCCCTTCCTTGGGAATGTTATGCACGCCGCGCCAGCAAAGCCTCCACGAAACGCCCATCGTCGTCAGAAAGGAGTATCGCAGGAAGGAATACCAAAAATAAGCGCCCAAAGGAAACCGCGCGGATGGTTGGGAATCTGCATTCATAGCCGGGGAACCAATCCTGAGAACAAATCAACAAATTGAGGCGACGCATGAGAAGCTTGGACGCCACATGAGAAGCAAGAGCGCCCCATGAATTGAGCCACGAGCCGTGAGACGCTTGAGAGGGAGTTTGCAGGTAAGCAGGCAAAGGAGTCAAGCGTGAGGAAAGGGAAGGTTGCCAAAGACAAAGCGCAATAGTCAGATTCGCAATCATTCTAGGCTTGCCATCAATGACCTCGCTCCTCGTTCCGTCGAAAACAGCGAACAGGGCTGATTGCAGGGCTGATTTTCTCTTGACATTCGAGAGGAGCGGAGCATGCTAGATTTTATCTGAATCATGCATGAATTATGCACATAACGCCAATATTGCGCTTTGCAGGCGGATGACATGAATTTATGCTTATGCATATTCAGGGCTGCCGTGATTGCCTTTTTGGCCTTGGCTCTGGCGGCGCCTTTGCGGTCTCAGTCGCTGGTTCCTCCCGCCGAGCCGTCGGTCAAACCTTTGATCGGCAAGACCTATTCCAATGATCTCGATGCCGATGGCGTCGAGGATCAGCTCCGGAATAGAGCAAACCAGGCCGAGCTCCGAATGCAAGCGGCTGCCAGCCCGCAGGCCCGCCTCCAAGCGCAGGCGGAGATCGAGCAGATGGTCTCCGTCGAGCTCGTTTTCTCCAAACAGATCACCCAGCAGCAGATCAACGCTTTCCAGGCCGCCGGAGGAAAGATTGACTATCTCTACAAGTCGGTTTCCTATGGCTGGAATGGGCAGATTCCGCTGGGCAACCTGACGCGGGCGCGTCAGGCCATGGGAGCGGACTTGGCTCTGATCCAGGAATCGAAGCCGGCGGTCCTGCACATGGACCTGGCAACGCAAACCGGCAGAGTCAGACCCGTGTGGGCTTCAGGTTTTGCAGGCAATTCCTCCGGTTACAGCGGCGCCAGCAGCATCACAATCGCCATCGTTGACACGGGCGTGGATGAGACGCACACCGATCTGAATGGGCGGCGGGTCTATTGGCACGATTTTTCAACCGACGCCTTGGCCAGCCCCATAGACATGGTCCAGCATGGCTCGCACGTGGCGGGCATCGCGCTGGGGACGGGCGCAGCGAGCGGGGCGACCGCGGGAACGCTCTACTATACCGACGAAGGGGATTTGACCTCTGTGCCCAATGGAAGCTTCTACCCCAGCCCGATCGCCTTGCCGGGCGTTTCGCTCACCTATAGCTCCACGGCGAAATGGCTCGGAGGCGGCTCGACTTCGCTTTATCAATTCTATCACTCGAAGGGGGTCAGCGGCGGATGGACCGCAATATCCGCCGCCTCCGCGGGTGCTTCCCCGCTGACGGAAACCAACAGCTTTACGGGCAATACGACGCGCGCATATTCGGCCGGCTTGGTCAGCAATGGTGGAACCGTGAAACAGTATGTGATTACGAACTCCGCGACCAATTATCCCACGCCCGGGGACGGATTCAATCGTCTGCGCGGCGTTGCGCCCGGCTGCAATTGGGCGGCGGCCAAGGTTTTCACCAACGCGGGATCGGGCCAGCTGTCCTGGACGGCTTCCGCCGTGGATGATCTGGTCACGAATCGCGTCGCCAATAACATCAAGGTCATGAACCTGAGTCTGGGCGCCGTCGGCGATCCCGGCCTCGACACAACCACGCGCCAGAAAATCAACACCGCCGTCAATAACGGCATCGTCGTGGTTGTTTCAGCAGGAAACGATGGAACATTGTCATCGCCCGGCAAGCGGGAAGTTGACGATCCGGGACGTGCCGCCATGGCGCTGACCGTGGCCGCCACCAACGACAATAACCAAATCACCGACTATTCGAGCCAGGGCTTCGCCTCGCCCGGCTCAACCTCAGGACAGGAAGAGGATTACAAGCCGGACGTGGCGGCGCCCGGCGGCTCGGGCAACTAC
>JAPLSP010000009.1 GCA_026398575.1 Candidatus Sumerlaeota bacterium
GTTGTGGCCGCCCGACGGAGCGGAGCGGCCTACCATGCGGCGCCAAACCATAAGATGGGACGCGCCCAGGCCGATTGCATCCACAAGGCGCGCGGCTGGATTACGCCGCTTGACGCGCGCGCGCGGGATCGTTCATCATAAGATTATGAATGAGTTGTCGCCCCCTGGATTCAAAGAGCGTCTGGCCGAGATTCCTGGCCTTGCGCATGCGCGGCGCCGCCTTTCGTGCGGGCTGCTGGGGCTGATCCTTTTTCTGATTTATCTGCGGCATGGCGTCATGACCCGCGGGTTTGTGGATGACGCTTATATTTTCCTGCGTTATGCGCGCAATTGCCTGAACGGCGATTGGCTGGCGTGGAATCCGGGCGCGGGGGCGACCGATGGGGTGACCTCGCCGCTCTGGCTGGCGCTGTGCACAGTCGCTATGAAGACGGCCGATTGGCTGCATCGCGAACCGGAGGCGCTGCTCAAGGCGCTCCTGCTGGGGGCGACGGTGTTTTGGGCGCTGTGTCTCTATCGCGCCGCGCGCGCCGCATGGCCGGGATGCTCGCGCCTGTGGCCGTGCTTGGCGCTGGGCATCATTGTGGTTTGCGACGATGGCTTCGACGCGGCGGCGCGCACGGGAATGGAGACGCTGCTGGCGTCGGGGCTGGTGGCGCTGACGATCCTGTTGCTGTTGCGGATGGAGCGCCTTGCGCTGCGGCGGGCGCCAGAGGGCAGATTGAGGCGCGCCGCCTATGCCTCGGCGCTGGCGGCGTTTGCATGCGTGTTGACGCACCCGGAGCTGGCGATCTTTTCGGTTGGCGCCCCGGCGCTCATGTTCTGGAAGTATTGGAAGAGGAGACAGGAGATAGGAGAGGGGAGAGGGGAGAGGGGAGAGGGGAGACTAGAGACGGGAGAGGGGAGACTAGAGACGGGAGACCAGAGGCTAGCGGCGTGTGCGGCGATGGCTCGGAGCGCGGGGCTGTCGTTGATCTTGATCGTTGCGCTCGGCGTTGGATATGCGGCGGCGAAGTATATGATCTATGGCTCGCTGCTGCCGCTGCCCTCCTACATCAAGAGCGGATTCTGGAACGCGCCTTACAAGGACTACGACTACGAAAGCGTTTTGACGCTGCGCGGATTGCCGCTGGAGTTCCTGCGGCATTATGCCCTGCTGATCGCGGCGCTGGCGGCGATTCTGGTTTCGCGCGAGATGCGCCGGGCGACGCTCTGGCTATGGGCGCCGCTCGTGGCGCTGATTCTTTATTGGTTCACGACGCTGCAGATCATGGGATATGAGTGGCGCTATTATCAGCCGCTGATTCCAATGATGACGATCATGATCTTCGCCGCGGCGAGGCAGCTGCGAAGGCAGGAAGGGGCGGACGAGCAGGGGTCAGGAAATGAGTTCCGAGTTCCGAGTTCCGAGTTCCGAGTCACGAACTCCGAGTCCCGAGTCCCGAACCCCGAGTCACGAATCACGAACCCCGAGTCACCAGTCACTAATCCCGAGCCCCGAGTCCCGAAAATCATGCGGGGGGCCAAACTCAAGGAGCGGCGATACTTGCTGGCGGCGGTGGCGATGTTGTTGGTGGCGGGATACGGCTGGAATTTCTGGCGGATTTATTTGTGGAATCAGCGTCATCCGCTGGAGGGGACGCGCATTGTTTTTCGCGAAGAGTGGGCTGCAATCCGCATCATCCGCCGGCTGGAGAGTTTCCCGGGTATGAAAATCGCGGCGACCGAGATTGGCTATCTTGGCTTTCGCAATCCGCGCTCGACGATCTATGATTTGAGCGGGTTGAACGACCCGGAATTCTGCCATGGATTCAATGCGGACGCGCTGTTCAAGCGGCGGCCGGATGTGATTTGCCTGGTTCACTTCGCCTACAAGGGCATGGTTCGCGACATCACGAATCACCCCGAGTTCCGCGCGCATTTCAAGCCGGTATTCATCCCGGACGGCACGCTGCCGGAACGGGTGGACATTACACATCGGATCTATTGCGATGAGCGTTCGGATTTTTATCAAGCGCTTAGGAGTGAAAAGCAATGAAGTCAGGAAATTTATTTAGTCAGGAATATTATTGGGTCAGAATAATTATTGAGTCAGGATAATTTTCCTGACCCTAAATTTTCCTGACCTAAAATATTTCGATCCTAAGATAATCATATAACTTCACACAAGGAAACGCTAATGAGCATTCTCTCTTGTATCAGATCATTTTTAGCGGCTGCAATCATGATCAATTATCTGGTCCCGCTTGCTGGCGCGTGGTCGGGGCATGAAGTCAAATCCGGCGGCGTGAATGTCTTGATTGAAGAAATACCAATCATAACGGCATTCGATCAAGCCACGCCGGTTTCGGTAGTAATTGAAAATTCCGGACAAAGCTCGATTGCCGGAACGGCGCAATTGCGCGAGTTGGTGGACGAGACGCGCGCCGTCGGGGAGACGAGAAAGGAATTCAAACTCGAATCGGGGAAAAAGATAAAAATCGAATACTCGATCTCGATGGGCAAAGGCGCTTGTTCGGCGCTTTATCCGGCGCATGTCTATGTAGATTTCAAGCGCGATGGCGTTGCAGGCGAGACGATCCACGCCGTGCGCATTTTCGAAACTCAATTCCCCAAAGAAGTGGCTTCTGCTTCTGCGTCCGCGGCAGCTGCATCCGCGGCGGCGCCGTTCGATGCCAGCATCGTGCCGCGCCAGGGCGCGCTGCCGCTTTGGTCGCTGACGACGTTTCGGATGGCCTGGCAATATTTCGACAAGCCGCTGCAATACAAGCCCGCGGGCTGGACCGGCAGCGACCGCGTCTCCAAAGCCGATTTGGGATTCGTAACCATCGCGCGCGGCGAGAGCAAGCCCGCCATCGTCATGCATCCGCCTTATGGGGGTGGCGTGGGGACGGTCTTCTGCGAGTATCTGATCAAACTTCCCGCTACTACGCCCTTGCGCCTGAGCTTCTTCAACGCCATCCGCGATACAGGCCCCGCTGAACCTCCGAGCGACGGCGTCCTGTTCCGCGTCTGGGCTGCGCGGCCAGGCTCGCAGGCGCCAGGCAAGATGCTTTTCGAAAATTTCACCAAGGCCAAGACATGGGCTCCGGGCGAGGCCAACCTAGACGAATTTGCAGGGCAGGCGATTCTGTTGCGGCTCGAAAGCCATCCCGGCCCTCAAAAAAACACCACGTGCGATTCCTCGTTCTGGGGCGAGCCAATACTTTCGGCGGGCGCCAAGCCTGCCTCCCTTTCCGCCGACGCGCAGGCCGCGATCGCGAAAGAGAATGAAGCCCTGGGCCGCGCCATTCTTGAAGGCAAGGCGCAAGCGGACAATCAATATTCGTTCCTGCTCGGCAAGGATTCGGATCGCTGCGCCGCCATCGTCAAGCCAACAGCCAGCGGCATTGTGGACGGCGTTTTCACGCTCGTGGGAGCGAAGTCATCCGTCACCTTCCAGGGGCTGCGCGTGGACGTGTTGAATCAGCCCGCCGTGCGCTGGCCCTCTCCTTATGGATTTACCGGCTACAAAGTGACGCGCCAAAACGGGCGCGCGCTGCACGTTCATCAGATGGAAAAAGACGGCAAGCCGATGGAACTGACGCTGGCGCTTTGGGCCGAGGGCGATGGATTGCGCATCGCCTTGTCGTGTGCCGAGCGCATTACCGATTTCTCGCTAGGGTCCGCCGACCGCAAAGCTCCGGCGGTTTATTTCGGACACGGCTACCGCATCCAGAATCCGGAAGCGTTTTCAGTTGGCTTCGGCGGCCACGCCCTTGCGACCAGCCACGTCGGCGCGGACTACGAGGGCGGCATGTCGGTCCTGCAGGCGGTGGACAATCCTCCCGACCGCTTCCAGGTGAATCCGGCCGCGCGGCAATATGCGCTTCACTCGCATCTGGACGGCACGCTGACGCTGGTCGCGGGCGAGAAGGGCGCTTTCGATTGCGCGTTCCGTTATCGTCCGCTCTACGACAAGAAGCCAGCCGACGGCGTCGCGCGGCTGGCGGGGCGCTATTGCTTCGATATCTGGGGCGGGCGCTACAAGGACATCGCCACGCGCATGCGCCTTGCGATTCAATATGGGCTGACCGATTCCTTCCTTACGATTCATAACTGGCAGCGCTGGGGCTACGACTACCGTCTGCCCGACATCTGGCCGCCGCAACCGGGATTGGGAACCCTCGAAGACATGCGCGAAATCGGCGCCCTGTGCAACGCGCGCGACATCCCCTGGGGCTTGCACGACAACTACATTGACTTCTATCCCGACGCCGCCAGCTATTCCTACGATCATATCGCCTTCACGCCCAAAGGCGACCCAATCAAGGCGTGGCTCAACGAAGGGCGCAAGGCGCAGTCCTATCGCTGGCGTCCGGACCGCTTCATGCCGTTTCTGAAGCGCAACCTGCAGCTCATCAAAGAAGGCGTTGCGCCGACGCATTATTTCATAGACGTCTTCACTTCGATCAACCTCTTCGATTTTTACGACCGCCAGGGCAAGTTCCATCCCTCGACGGAAACGCGCGCGCGCTGGGGCGAATCCTTTGCCTGGATTCGCGACTATCTCGGCGGCCACGCGCCCATGACCTCGGAAGCCGGCGACGACCAGCTGACCGGTTGGCTCGACGGCGCGGACTGCCAGCACATCACCATCTCGAAAGACGGCGGCGAGTTCCTGATGCGCGTTCCCTGCGAGGACTGGGAGCGCGTTCCCTGGTTCGACGCCGTCAACCACTCGCGCTTCATCCTGTTTGGCGCGGGCTATTCCAACCGCTATGAAGGCGGGCGCGGGCGCAGCGAACACGGCATCAATTCGGACGACTATATCTCGGATGAAATCCTCACCGGGCACGCGCTGATGACGGACGCCGGCTCCTGGGGACGGCAAGCGGTCCGCAAGTATTGGCTGGCGCAGGACGTCGCGCGCGCGCTGGCGATGAAGGAAATCACAAACGTCGAGATGTCGGGCGGCGACATGCACCGGCAGATCGTCACCTGGAGCAACGGCGTGAAGGCTTATGTGAACCGGGGCGCCGGGGATTGGCAAATCGAAGGCGCCACGCTGCCGAATTATGGATACCGCCTGACGGGACCAGAGGGCTTGATGTCCGCGATCGAAAAGCGCGACGGCGTCTTTTGCGAAAGCGCCGGGGGCCCAAGCGGCTGGTACTGCAATGCGCGGGCGTTCGAGGGCGGGCTTCCCCATCGCATCCAGATGAAAATCGAAAACTTCCGTTACCTGGGCGACCGGCGGTTCCAGTGGGACGTCGTGTGGCAGGCCGAGGAGCCGGCGCCGCGCCCGATGACCATTTTTGTGCATTTCTTCGATCCTACTCAAACCGGGCGGCGCCGGGACAAGATTGTTTTCCAGGACGATCACAAGCCCGCTCCGCCGAGTAATGAATGGAAGGGAGCGGTGCGCTACACGCGGACGGTCACGATTCCCGAAGACGCCGATGGGAGCTATCCGGTCGGCTTTGGTTTGTTTGATGACAGAAGCCGGCTGGCGATGACGGGCCAGGCGGTTCCGCGCGTGGGCCAGGATACGCTATGGGCCGGGACGATCCGCGCGCAACGCGCGGGAGGCGCAGTCTCGAAGATTGAATTCACGCCGCCGACCGAAGCGCCGCCGATGCCGCCCCTGCGCATCAATGCCGAGCGCAAGCCCGTGGATTTCGGCTTTGCGGTCACCAACGGGGCGATGCGCATCCAGAAAACCCAGAATGGCCTGCGCGTCATTCCGTTACCGGAGAGCAAGCCCTTCGAGATGACGCTGCGTATCGGGGCTTTTCAGGGCAAGGCTGCTGCGGCAGCGGCGCCTGCGACGGTCGCCCGCGTCGTGGCCGTCGCGCAGGATGGAAGCGCATCGGGGGAAACAGCCTTCACCCAGAAAGATCAAGCCGTCACGTTGCGCCACGACGGCGTATCATTCGCGTACGATCTCAGTTATCGTTGAGAGCGAAATCCAGCTCCTGCGCCAGCGCCTCCATGGTAAACGGCTTTTTGAGAAAGGCGCAGGCGCCTTTTTGAAGCAGGACTTGCGCCGCGGGATTCACGTCATAGCCGCTGCTCAGGAGAATTTTCATGTTGGGGCGCGCTTCCATCAGCAATGGGAAGGCGTCATATCCGTCCATCAAGGGCATGGCCAGATCCAGCAATGCGGCATGGATGGGCCCCGGGTGCGTCCGCGCGATTTCGACCGCTTGCAGACCGTTGCGGGCCAGCAATGTTTGATAGCCCAGTTTGCGAAGGATCTGCTGTGTGATGTTCGCGACCGGCTCTTCGTCTTCGATAAGCAACACCATTTGCGCGCCCGGCTCCTTCGCCTCATGCTGCGCGGCGCGCAGATGCGCGATTTCCTCCTTGGCGGGCACATAGACGGTGAAGGTGGAGCCCTGGCCGGGATTGGCGCGCACGTCAATATAGCCGGCATGGTTCTTGACGATTCCATAAACCGCCGCCAATCCCAGTCCGCGTCCCATGAATCGGGTGGAGAAGAACGGCTCGAAAATCCGGCTCAAGGTTTGCTCGTCCATGCCGTGTCCGGTATCCGACACCGACAGGACGACGTAGTGACCCGGCGGAATGTCCGAATGGCTGCCGTGCGCCGCCTGCGAGGGCGATTCGTTGCGCGTGGCGATGACAATTTCGCCCTTGTCTTCGACCGCTTCGATCGCGTTGAGGCACAAGTTCGAGATCACTTGCGAGATTTGCTTTGCATCGCCCCGGATGGGCCATAAATCCGGCGCCAGGCGCGCGTCGAATCTGACCTGAATCGGCAGCGAAAGAACCGCCTGATCCATGAATTCGCGAACCGAGGCATTCAAGTTCACGTCCGAAATCCAGTACTTCCCGCCGCGCGCATAGGCCAGCAGCGTATGCGCCAATTCGCCGGCCTGCCGCGTGCTGTCAATGATGGCCTCGAGCATTTCATGCGCCCTGGACGGTTCCGGCGGGGATTCGAGAAGCATCTGCGCGTTGCCCAGCGCCGCGGTCATGAGATTGTTGAACCGGTGCGCGATGCCGCCGGCCAGGGTCGCCGTCGCTTCGATGCGCGAAGATTGCAGCCGCAAATCCATCGCGCGTTTGCGCTCCGTGACGTCCGCGAAAATCATGGCCAGCTGGGCCGGTTCCGGGCAGTAGGCGATCCCTTCGCAGTGCCGCTGCGTCGCCGCGATGAAAAATTCATAAGGCGCCGGCGCGCCGGCGCCGGCGATGGCGATGAGCGTATTCATCAACTCCGGGTTGAGGGGCGAGAGAAACTCCCGCAAGGTCTTGCCGATGACGTCAGAAGCGCTCAATCCCATCAGGCGCTCGAAGGCTGGATTGATCTGAAGCGCCTGGAAGTCATAGGGGCGGCCTTCGGCGTCCGGTACGACCACAAAGACGGCGAACGCGTCGAGCATTTTTTCAAACAGGTTGCGAAAGCGGGCTTCGCTCTTGCGCAGCTCGACCGACCGGGCTTCGAGCAGCTCTTCGACGTGTAGCAGCGCGCGCGCGCGGCAGCATCGCTCGCACAGCGCGATCAAATATTCGGAGTCAAACGGCTTGTGCAGATAAGCGTCCGCGCCCATGATCATGAAGCGCGTGGCCAGCTCGGGCGACAGATCGCCTGTGATCATCATCAGAACCGTCGAGGGTTGGGCGCTTTTGAATTCCTTCAGGAGAACGTCGCCGTTGACGTCGGGCAGATGAAAGTCCAGCGTCACGACATCCGGCGTCTGCTCATGGAACATCCGGCGTCCCTCGGCGCCTGTCAGAGCCGTCCGGATGGCGTAACCGCTGTCTGAAAAAACGTGGGATAAAATTTTGGCGGTGATCGGGTCGTCTTCGATGATCAGGACATTGCTCTCGCGGGCCGGTTCCCGGCCGGCGATCAGCGCGCGCGCATGTTCGGCCAGTTTTACCGAATCAATGGGCGCCGGCAGGAACGCATTGGCGCCCATTTCGCTGGTGATTTCGCGGGCGTGCTCGCCCGAGTACGTGGCTGAAACGACCAGGATCGGCGTTTGATTCGCAGAGGCATAAAACGATGAGCGCAGCAGGCGGCAAAAACGCCAGCCGTCTATCTCGGGCATATACAAGTCCGTAACGATCAGACTGGGAGCGCCCTGCGTGGAAATGGCTCTCAGAGCGTCGCCGGCTTTGGAATATTCGGCGACGTCGTAGCCTTCTTTTTTCAATACGGCCGCGATGATGCTGCGTTGCACGTCATCGTCATTGACTACCATGACTTTCGCTGCTGCAGCCATAGACGTCGCTCCTTGATAAAATCCAGAAAACATTGCGATTTGTATTTCGATGGCTTTTGCATTTCACTATATCGGCCTCGGAAACGTCAACGGGCAATTGCCGGCGGAAGTGACAATGGCAAAATTAAACGGCTTATGGAATTTTTCCATAGATTTGGCTTTGTTTAGGGTCTAATTTCCCCTCCATCTTTCGCGCGGTTGCGCGGGATGGAGAAACGGGCTTCATGTCGCATCTCGTTGAGCCGCACGGCGGCGCCTTGAAACCACTCATGCCGGACAGGCCGGCGCTCGAAGAGGCGCGCGCCCGGGCGCGGCGCCTGAAACAGGCGCCGTTGACCACGCGCGAACGCGATGACCTCATCATGATGGGCATCGGCGCCTTTTCGCCGCTCGAGGGATTCTTCACGCGCGATGACTGGCGCGGCGTCTGCGACGAAATGAAGACGGGCGATGGGACCTTCTGGCCCATCCCCATCACGTTTTCGGCAAGCGCCGATTTCGCCGCAAGCCTCGCGCCGGGCGAGGAGATCGCCCTGGTGGATCCGGAGAGCGGCGAGGCGATGGGCGCGATGGCTGCGCGCGACCGATACGAGATTGACCGGCGCCATGAATGCCTGTCGGTTTTCAAAACCGACGATCCGGCGCATCCGGGCGTGGCCAAAGTCATGGCGCAGCGCGAGGTCAATCTGGGCGGGCCGGTCACGGTCTTCAGCGAAGGCGGCTATCCCGAAAAATTCAAGGGCCTGTATGCCACGCCGGCCGAGTGCCGCGCGCTGTTCGAGGAGCGCGGCTGGCGGCGGATTGCGGCCCTGCAGCTGCGCAATCCGATGCACCGCTCGCATGAATACCTGGCCAAGATCGCTCTCGAGGTTTCCGACGGCGTCTTTATTCATCAGCTGATCGGCGCGCTGAAGGCGGATGACATTCCCGCCGAAGTGCGCGTGCGCTGCGTGGACGCGCTGGTGCGCGGATATTTTCCCGCCGGGCGCGTGATCCAAAAAGGCTATCCGCTCGAAATGCGCTACGCCGGCCCGCGCGAAGCGCTGCTGCACGCTGTCTTCCGTCAGAACTACGGCGCCAGCCACCTCATAGTCGGGCGCGATCACGCCGGAGTCGGGAAATATTACGGGCCGTTTGACGCGCAGAAAATTTTCGACGAGATTCCGGAAGGCGCGCTGAAAATCAGTCCGCTCAAGATTGACTGGACGTTTTATTGCTACAAGTGCGGGGAGATGTCTTCGGCCAAAACCTGCCCGCATGAGGCGGAGTATCATCTGTTGCTCAGCGGGACGCGGCTGCGCCAGTTGCTGTGCGATGGAGGCGAGGTGCCGCGCAATTTCAGCCGTCCGGAAGTGTTGGATATCCTGCGGGAATATTATCAGGGACTGGACTCGACGCGAAAGGATTCCTACAGCCAAATATTTTCCGGGACGGGGATATGAAATATGAGTTTGATTTTTAGCAGGCTCTAAGACCTCAAGGCCTACAAGGACCTCAAGGACTGAGCTGAATATCTTGCCTAGTCTGCTGGACTTCCCATCTTTGCTGTCCTTGTTGTCCTTGCAGTCCTTGAGGTCCTTTGTCCGATCGCAAAAAAATAAGATCTTTCAGCGTCCGATCCTCATTCTAAAAAAGGAGAAAGAAAATCACATGGACGAAACCACCGATCCCGAAACGGCGAATCCCTGCCATCCCGCCCTGGACCAGGCCGCGATAGACGCGCTGTTGCGGCGCGTGCAGGACCTTGAAGATACCGTGGAGGAGCTGATCGAAATTGCGCTGGTCAATCGCGCGGGGCTCTTGACGGCGCTGGCCAAGGGCGTCTATACGCGCGAAGAGTTGCGCAAGGCTTACGACCGCATTGAAATCGCGCACGAACGGGCGGTGGAGCAAGGCGAGGAATACTGCATCCTCCCCGGCGCCGCGGCGTACTTCCTGGAAAATGGCGCCTGATTCCCGAGCAACAGGAGCGCAGCCATGATTGTCGGCGTGCCGAAGGAAATCAAACCGGACGAAGTGATGCCCGCCAATGTGACGACGATCTATTGCGATCCGCATGCAGTATCTGAATATATCCAACACGCCGATCTTGTCATCGGGGCGGTGCTGATTCCCGGAGCGCGGGCGCCGCGCCTTGTCACGCGCGAAATGCTGAAGACGATGCGTCCGGGCGCGGTGATCGTGGACGTTTGCATTGATCAGGGCGGCTGCGTGGAGACGGCGCGCCCGACAACGCATCGCGATCCGACCTACGTCGTGGACGGGATCGTGCACTATTGCGTCACGAACATGCCCGGCGCGGTCGGCCGCACCAGCACGCAGGCCTTGTGCAATGCGACGTTGTCCTACGCGCGCGAACTGGCGCGGATGGACGCCGAAGCTTTTGCGAGCCAGGACGCGGGGAGGGCAGCGGCGATCAACATGAAGGATGGATGTATCGTAAGCGCCGCGGTAGCGTCCTGCTTCCCGGATTTGCCGCATTGATTTGATATAGAAAAGATAAATGGGCAAATGGCTTAAGCCGATGTCGAGAAGCCCGGCTAAAGCCGGCTGCAATGAATAAGACACCGGCTAAAGCCGGGTGCAAAGAAGAGCCGGCTGAAGCCCGGCTAAAACTTTTGGGAGTCAGTTTTTGCTATCTAAAATATTCTCTGGAATCACGGCAAGGGATTTTAGCCGGTCTTTAGCCGGCTCCTGTTTGCCCCCGGCTTTTAGCCGGTGGGTAAGTTTAATAAAACAATGATGCAGCGCGCTTCAGCGCGGCTTCTCGAAATGCTTTAGCGTTATTACAATGCCGCCTATTCTGGATTTTTGGCAGATTGATTTTTATGCGCGTTGCCTTTGTTTTAGATGACATCATTCTTGGCCATGAGCCGCTGGGCGTTATGACGCTGGCGGGCATGTTGATTGCGCACGGGCATGAGGTGGAATATTTCGCGCTTGGGCAAGCGGCGCAATATCCGGAGACCGCCGCGCGCGTCAGGGCGTTCGAGCCGCGCGTCATCGCTTATTCCTCCTCGACCGGCGTGCACAAGCGCTATGCGGAATTCAACCGGATCTACCGCAGGCAGGCGCCCGATGTGTTTTCAATCTTCGGCGGACCGCACGCGACGTTCTTTCCCGAATTCCTCGAAGAGCATCGCGACGAATTCAACGCCTTGTGCGTTGGCGAAGGCGAGCATGCGCTCCTGGAGCTCGTCGAAGCGCTCGAGCGCGGCAAAGACTATGGCGCGATCCAGAATTTGCACATCGTCATGCCGGACGGCTCGATCCAGCGCAATCCCACGCGGTGCTTCTTGCAGGATTTGGATGAGCTGCCGTTGCCGGACCGCACGTTCGCAGAGCGTTTCCCGCAGCTGAAAGAAAGCGGAATCGGCTACATTATGGCGGGACGCGGATGCCCGTTCAATTGCTCGTTCTGCTTCAATCACGTGGCGCGCAACATCGCCGAGGGAACCTATGTGCGCTGGCGGCGGCAGGAGCGCGTCATCGCGGAACTACGCGAGCTGAAGGATAAATGGGGGCGGCGCTTCATCTCGTTTCAGGACGACACGCTGATCCTGAACAAGAAATGGTTTCTCGAATTCGCGGCGATGTATGGGCGCGAGATCGGGTTGCCCTATATGGCCCACGTGCGCGCGGACTACGTGGACCGCGAGATCGCCGATGCGCTCAAGGCGTCGAATTGCGTGCGCGCCGTCATGGGGCTGGAGACCGGCTCGGACTATCTGCGCAACGAAATCATGGGCAAGCGCGTCACCTCCGAGCAAATCCGCGTTGCCGCGCGCCTCATCACCGATCGCGGCATCGAGCTGCTGACGCAGAATATGTTCGGCGTGCCGGACGAAACGCCCGCCACCGTTCTCGATACGATTGGTCTCAACATCGAATGCAAAGCGGGGGCGATGGTGCTGAATTTTTTTCAACCGTATCCGCGCACGCGCCTGGCTGAGCAGGCGCAGCGCCTGGGGCTTTGGGATGGCAATCCGGACCACATCGAGGATTCGAGCCACTTTCACGTCGTCATCAATCTGAAACACAAAGACGTCATAGAGCCGCTGGCGCATTTGTCATTCTTGTTTGTGGACTATCCGTGGCTGTTCCGCCTGACGGCGCCCTTCTTGCGCGCAGCGATCGCCCTCGGCCTTCCCGCGCTTTGCAAGCCCGTCGCCCGGGCGCTGCTCTGGTACGACCGCCGCACGGCGCTCAAGCCTCCGCGCGGCTGCGGCTCGCGCTATCATCCGCCGGCATGTCTGAATCAAACCCAAAGGGAAAGCGCTTGACTTCAGGCGGCAGCGGTTTGAAATTCATCGCCACAACGCAAGCGGGAGAAATATCATGGGCCGAATTCGTCAAATGATTCGCATACAGGGCAAAGAAAGCTGGACTTTGTTCGATTCCGGCGCAAGGAACACCTATATAACTCCCAGCGTTGCAGAAGGACTGACGACCACGAATCTGCCCCAGCCAACGCACATGAAACTCGAAGGCGAGACGAAAACTTCGTCACGCACAGCGCTTCTGGTGGGCGAGATTGCCGGCAAAGCTTTCCATACCGAGGCGATGGTAATTGACCATATTGGGAATGACGAGGATGGAAACGACATTGAAGTGCTCTTTGGGGCTTTGGCAATGCAGCAATGGGGTATCCGGCTTGCAGTGGCCGAGGAAGAGCTGGATTTGTCTCATTATCCCGAAGAGTTTGTCGAATATTGAAAATCAGCAGAAAATATTTAAGGATGCTCTCATGGCGCCAACGCGAATGATGAAGCTTTGTCTTAGTTCCGTTTTTCTCCACTTTTTATTTTTTGCTTTCGCTGCAATCTCCGCGTCAGGCTTCGCCGCCGAGGCGATTCCCGCGATGAGCGCGCAGTGGAGCCGGGCGCTCGAACCGCTGCGGACCATGCCCGTGCAGGACACCGGCTTTGTGCGCAGCGGCGTCACGTTCGCCGAAAACTATTGGCTGGCCATCTATGGCAAGATTCCCATCCGCGGAACGTCGCCCCTGTGGGGCGTTTTATGGCTGATGAGCGATCCGCAAAAGGCCGCCGATATTCCCCTTCTCAAGATCGAGCACCCCAGGCTGGCCGAATTTTTCGGCGGCGCTACGCGCATCAGCCTGAATGCATATCACAAAAGAATGGACGATCCCGCTTTGCAGGAGCAAATACGCTCCCTCGCCATGGACGCTTCGGGATCGGGCAAGGCATTTCTCGAACTGGCAACGCGGGCCGAGCGGCTGGAAAACCTCGAAGAGGATTTTTCGATTCTTCCCTTTGAAGGAGAATGGATGTCGCCAGCGCAGTGGCAAGCCAAACAGGATACGGCGAAGGCGCTCGCGGCAGGCGCGGCGGCGGCACGCGCCAAAGCGCCGGCCGGCGATCCGCTCGACGAGGCGATCCTCAAGCAATGGGAGGCGCTCAAGGCCGCGTTGCGCAAAGACGATCCCGCGGCGGGCGCCCAAGCCGCTCAGGCATTGACTGAGGCCATCGCTCAAGCTGCGCAATCGAGGCGGATTGCGCTTCCCCGCCTCGGATTGGACGCGTTCTATCATGAGCATCATCCTTTCAAGAAATCCGCATTCTTCTATCTTCTCGCAGCCATCTGCTACGGCGTGGCGTTGATGAGGAGACAGAAGCCAGGAGGCAGGAGCCAGGAGACAGGAGACAGGGAGAGAGGAGACGCGGAGAGAGGAGACGCGGAGAGAGGAGATGTGCAGACACAAAGAAGGCCAGCGCTAAGTCCGTGTCAGTCCGTGTCGGTCCGTGTCGGTCCGTGGGAGGCAAGGGATCGAGGGGCTGAAGTAACATGGTATTTTGCGATGGCGGGCATTGTGATGTTGGTCGTGGGTTTGGCCGAGCAAATTCTTGGGATCACTGCGCGCTGGATGATCTCAGGCCGCGCGCCGCTCTCGGACATGTATGAGTCATTCACCTTCGCTACCGCGGGAATGATCCTGGTGGCTTTGGGATTTGAGCTGTTCCAAGCGCAGCGTCGGCGAAGTTGGAAGACGGCAGGCGCAGAGTCAGGGGCCAGGGGTCAGGGGTCAGGGGTCAGGGAGAGGGGAGACGCGGAGAGGGGAGACGCGGAGAGGGGAGACGCGGAGAGGGGAGACGCGGAGACGCGGAGAGGAAAGACGCGAAGAAGGCCAGCGGCCAGTCCGCGTCAGTCCGTGCCAGTCCGTGTCGGTCCGTGTGAGCCGCGGGATAAACTCGGAACTCGGAACTCGGAACTCGGAACTCGGAACTCGGAACTCGGAACTCAATATCTGGCGGGTTTCAGCGCCGCGTTACTGGGCTTTGTTTTTATGATCCTGGCGCATAAACTGCCGATCTTCGACAGCAAGATTCGCCCGATCCTGCCCGCCTTGCAATCCAGCTGGTTGACCTATCACGTCATCACGATCATGCTTAGTTATGCGGCCTTCGCCCTTTCTTTCTTCGCTTCGCTTTGCTACCTCGGCAAGGACGCGTTGGGCGGCGACAACTCGTCCATCCCGCTCGCGCGCTTCTTGCCTTCGCTTGAAGCGCTCGATGTTTTCAACTACAAGATCATCGCCGTCGGCTTTCCATTGCTGACGTTGGGCATCATTCTGGGCGCGGTCTGGGCCAGTACGGCGTGGGGGCGGCCCTGGGGATTCGATCCGAAAGAGACCTGGTCCGCCGTCACGTGGCTGGTTTACGCGATCTATCTGCATATCCGTTTTATCGGCGGTTGGAAGGGGCGGGGCGCCGCGATCGTTGCGCTGATCGGCTTCTTATGCGTATTGTTCACTTATCTCGGAGTCAACTTCCTCCTGCCGAGCATTCACAGCTATGCGCGGTAGGCCGCAACCAAAAATGTAAAATGTAAAATGAAAATCTCAAAATGAGATAGCGAGTGGCAGGCGTAAGATGCTGGACGGCGCGAACCTGTTTCCGGGATAGGCTATCATTTTACATTTCTCATTTTACATTTTTCATTTTACATTGAATGGCAGTTTGCCACGCCAGACTTTTGTATTGATATGAAAATTCTTTTTTCCCGCGATGAATGGAAAGGCCTTTTCCGCAAGCCCTGCTTGCGGGTGATGACGATATTTGTCACGAATCGCTGCGATTCGCGCTGCGTCAGCTGCTTCGCCTGGCGGCAGTTGAATACGGACGCCGATCCGCTGACGCTGGAGGAGTATCGCAAGATCGCCGCGCGCATGGCGCCCATCGAAAACATGATGTTCACCGGCGGCGAACCGACGCTCGCTCCTCACCTGACGGAAGTGATCGGCATCCTTGCGCCCAGGCCGGAGCAATCCGTCACGATGCCGACCAATGGATTGAAGCCGGACCGCGTCGAGCGGATTGTCCGCGAAATCCTAGCGCGCCCGCGTATGGCGCCCGTGTTGGCCGGCGTATCGCTGGATGGGCCTGAGCCGGTCCATGACGCGATTCGCGGCGTGAAAGGTTCGTATCAGGCCGCAATGGAAACGCTGCGCAGGCTCTCGCCGCTGCGCCGGGAATATCCCAACTTTCAGTTGACCTCGCTGACGGTGGTCATGAATCGCAATCAGGACGTGGTCGCTGGCTTGCTGCGGCAGATTGCGGCCACGGGGCTGGTGGATTATTTGACGGTGGACGTTTTGCGCGGCGCGCCGCCGGACCCCGACGTTCAACCCCCGGCGCTCGAAAAGCTGGAAGCGGCGCAGGCGCAAGCGCTGGCTTTGAATGCCGATCTGCTGGCCAAGCGATTCCCGCAGCTGGCTGCGACGATGCTTTCGCACTTCAAGGCGCTCTTTCGCCACCAGGTCAAAGTGCTGCGCTCCAAGCGGCTGGAGCTGCGGTGTATGGCGGGCGAAGTGACGGCGGTGTTGGAGGTGGATGGTTGCGTGCGCTTGTGCGAAATGCTCGATCCGGTGGGCAACGTCCGCGACTATGATTATGACTTCATGAAGGTCTGGCATTGCGACGCTGCGCAACGGCAACGCGCTTCAATCCGCGCAGGCCGCTGCCTCTGCACGCACTGCGTCAACCTCGGCCACAGCGTCCCCTTCAACTTCCGCGCCGAATTCGTGCGCCTCCTGGACCAGCGGCAGTTCCAATCGGCATTGGCTTCAAAGCGGAGTTTGGAATAATTCTGAGTCAGAGCACTAAGGCCCGTCGTTTCTTGATAGATAACTACTATTCTTTATACAGAAACGATTCGAAGAACGCCTTGACCGCGGGCGAATCGCGCTGGGCGGGGTCGGGGCTTTGGAAGGCCAGCTGGAAAAAATATGGCGCCGCGATAATGTACTCATATCGCCCATACAACGTCTTGCCCTTGACTTCTCCCGCAGGAGTTCCTGTCGTTGCGGCAGATTCCTTCGATCCCGCGCCGGCCGCCACTTTGACAGCCTCTTCAGCGGGCGCCTGAAGCCATAACCGGCGGCACGGTTCTCCGCGCATGGTGAAATCCTCCTCTTTTTCTTCGGTCCCTCCCATCTGCCTGCACGCGTCGCGCACGGCGATATTCAGGTAAGAATCCTTGGCGATCCGATCGAAGAACAGCGGATACATCTTATTCCACCCCACCAGGCACAGCCGCCCGTCATTGGTTTGGGATAGCCAGCGGGTGGTGGTGGAGTCTCTGTCTTCATTGCGCATGACCGTAGGCGCTGGCATGAAGGCCGGGAGCACAATGCGAATCTTGTTGTCAAAAGTATGAATGAGGATTCCCTGGGAAGTGGCCACGGCTTCGTCCAATGCGGCTGCGGCAGGCGCCTGGGCAGCTTCCTTCGCGGTTTTGGCTGTTTCTTTCGTCTTGGCGGGCGCCTTGGGCGGCGGCGGCGGCGGGGGTTCGCAGCCGAGGATCGCGCTTGCGATAACGATAACAATGAGCGATAATAGACGCTGCATAACAACATACTCCTCTTGCGGAATCGCCGGGAGAGCATCCCCCTGTAACGGCGCAAATGTTAGAGAAGCTGCCGGTTACAATTCAAGGCGCAAAGTTTGGAAGGAGGCAAGAGTCATGGATTTTTGGGAAGTGGTTCGCTCGCGCCGCAGCATCCGGGCGTTTTCTCATGAGCCGGTTTCGCCCACGGAAGAAACCTTCAGAGGAGACAAAGCCAGGTAGCCATGGCCGGACGATTTCGCACATTGTTCGACGGCATGACCCGAACCGAACAGCGCGTGCTGATCGGGTTGATCCTTGTGGCGTCGGCGGCGGTGGCCGTGCGGCATGGCTTTTATGGCGGCCGGGATGATTTTCAGCTGATCGCCACTTACGATGAGGAAAACAAGAAGTGGACCAGGGCGCCGGGCGCCGCCGAGGCGAACGCGCAGGGCATCTCAGCGGTTTCGGGCGGCGCCCTTTCACAGTCTCAGATGCTTCCCGGAGGAAAAACGGACCTGAATACCGCCTCGGAAGGACAGATGATTTCCATCCCCGGCCTTGGGCCCGCCAAGGCGCGCGACGTGATCAGCTATCGCCAGCAGCACGGGCCGTTTCGCTCCATCGAGGATCTGGACAAAGTCGCCGGAATAGGCCCGAAGACCATTGACCATTTGCGTCCTTATCTCGCGGTTGGCTCGCTGGCGTCATCGCAGGCAAGCCTTGCAGCGAACTCCTCCGAAACCGTAGTCCAGGTGGAATCGCCATCTTCTCAAAGTCAATCCGCCTCAAACGCGGCGCGGCCAGACGCGGCCGTTTCCGGCGCCGGCAATATCGCCACGCCGAAAGCCACCCCAGTCAAAGCAGTTTCCCCAACGCCAGCTGCTGCAAAATCCACATCCGGTCCTCCCGGGAAATCAGCGGGCGCCGCGCGCATCAATATCAATACGGCGTCCCAGAGCGAACTGGAAAGCCTGCCGGGCATCGGGCCGACGCTGGCTGCTCGCATCATCGAATATCGCAAAGCGCATGGCGCCTTTAAAAGTCTTTCGGAGCTGGATCAAGTCAGCGGGATCGGCGCCAAAAGGCTCAGCCAGATTGAGCCGCTGGTTACGGTGGGGGGAAAATAGGGGGGCAAGGGACGCAAGGGACCCAAGGGACGGAAGGGACGAGGGGGCTGCTGTGAAAATTTTACTCGGCGGTGGTCCATCGAAGGATGCTGGCGATCAGGCGGGAGTCGGCCACCTCGAACTGCAAGCCCAGATCCTGTCCCTCAGGGCCGCCGGCGCTGCGCATGACTTTGCCCATAACCTCATTATCGGCGTGCAAGGCGGAATAAAAAGGCGCCAGATTCGATAAAGACAGAGAGAGACTTTCGCCAATCTTTGCCGCCAGCGGCGAGAGAATGCGGATGCCGGAAGCGGACAAATCAATCGCGCGCGCGGGGACCTGCAATCTGATCGCCGCCCCCGTGACGGGCGCCATGACAAAAACTTCGTCCTTGGGAAACTTGGATTGATAGAGCGCCATCCAGGCGCCTTGGATTTCGCAGGGCCTAACAACCATCGCGCCTTCAAACTCCGCGGTTTGCTTCAGCGCCATGCAAGGCATATCTCCCTGTGGTTCCGGCAGGCGAAGGCCGCGATGGATCTCCTGCAGACCGGCGGGAAAATGCGCGCCCGCTTCCACGCAAACTCCCAGAACCGCGCAAATCCCTTCGGGCGTCAATGCGCGAACCGGAAATAGCAGCGTCACGGCGCTTTCGATCCGCCGGCGTACGGCGTTACGCGGCTGAACTTCAACCGCGTCCCGGCCGATCTGGCGGCGGAGAATGGCTTCGACGTTGATTACCAGATCTTCGATGGCAAACGGCTTGCCAAGGAATCCCTGGATGCCCAGCCGCGTCAGGCGCGTCATGGCCTCAGGCGTATCCTTTTGGCTGACCACCAGGACGGGCGTCTGGCTCGTATGGGGATTGGCGCGCAGCCGTTCGATCATGGTGAACCCGTCACAGACGGGCATCCCCAAACCCGTGATGATCAGATCGGGCGGATTCAGGGCCATGTTCAGCGCTTGCTCGCCGTTCTCCGCCGTTTCAATGTGGATATTTTGAAATTTGTTGGCGAGCGTGCGTTCGATGATATGGCGATAAGTTTCGCTTTCGTCCACGACAAAGATTCTCAATTTCCGTGGTTGATCGCTCATGGCGGGCTTCTCCGGTTGTCAGCTGTGCTCAAGAATGCCAAGGACGGCAAGGACATCAAAGACATCAAGGACAACCTCTGTTGTAATTTTTTTCGACTTTCAATCGCGCGAGCGCTGCAGCATTGGGCTGAGATTAGCCGGAGACGGCGCTGGAAGGCAAACGGTTTCAGCCGATGGGGGGCTTTCATGCGATGGGGCTTGTCTGCGCCGCTGAATGGCGTATAATCATCGCAGATGAGCGCGGACAGAGGGTTAGACGCGCGCAGAATTTGATTTTTCTTCACATCGCTATCTTCAAAAGGATTCAGGCCTATGATTATTGACCGACTGGAAAATGCCGCGCTGTATGAGGGGCTGGGGCGGGGGATTGCAGCCGCGCTGAAATTTCTCCGCCAAACGGATTGGGCAGCCATGCCTTTGGAAAAGCACGAGATTGACGGCGACAATCTCTTTGCGCTCGTTCAGGAATATGAAACGCGGCCCCGCGATACGGCGGCGTGGGAGGCGCATCGCAAATACATTGACGTGCAATATGTGATCAGCGGCGAAGAGGCGATCGGCTATGCCAACGCCGGACAGTTGAAGGCGGGCGAATTTAACGAAAAGGATGATTACATGCCGCTTGAAGGCGCGGGGGATGTTCTGACGCTTCCGGCCGGAACCTTCATGATCCTCTGGCCGCAGGACGCGCATGCCCCCTGCCTGGCGGTCTCACAGCCGCGGAAGGTGAAAAAAGTTGTGATCAAAGTCAAGCGCGGATAAGTTGCAGCGAAAGTGAGAACAATGAGGGCGGGATGCTCCAGAAATCAGAATAATCTTTAAGTCAGGAATATTTTTGAGTCAGAAATATTTCTGTCTCAAAAATATTTCTGTCTCAAAAATATTTCTGACTTAAATGAATAACAAGATAATCATCAGGAGGCGGTATTGTGTCTATTGCAGTCGCAGTGCGCAAAGCGGGTGAACTCGTCCTGGCCACTGACAGCCAGACGACGTGGGGCAATTCGCGGATCCCGGCCGATAATCACGTCACATTCAAGATGCGGCAGATCGGCGCATCGTGGGTCGCTACGACTGGCTGGGGATTATACGAAAACATCTTCGACGACTTCCTGGCTTCGCGCAAGACGCTGCCGCGCTTGAATAACAACGCCTCGATCTTCACCTTTTTCCTGAAGCTGTGGAAGGATCTGCACGCCAAATATCCCTTCGTCAAGGATCAGGTGGATGACGAGGATCATTCGCCGTTCGGCGACCTGGACGCTTCGTTCCTGGTGGTGAACAAGCAGGGAATTTTTTATGTGGCCTCCGATCTGAGCGTGACGGGCTTCGGTAAATTCTATGCGATCGGCTCGGGGCATCCCTATTCGATGGGCGCCCTCGAAGCGCTATATGATACGGACCTGGACGCCGAGGAGCTGGCCCGGCGTTCCGTCGAAATCGCCTGCGCCTATGACCTCCAGTGTGGCGGCGCAGCGCAAATACAGCGCATTAAATAATTGCCCAAAGGTCCGTTTCTTATGCTTCAACCGCTTCGAATACTTATAGTTTCCTCCGAAATGGCGCCGTTCGCAAAAACCGGCGGCCTGGCTGACGTTGTCGCGGCGCTGGCCGATCATCTCAAGGAACGCGGACACGACGTGCGCGTCGTCGTGCCGTATTATCAAAGCGTCCGCGATATGGGCCTGCCGCTCGAAGTTGCGCTGCCTTCGATGTGCGTGAAAATGGGGCAGGGCGAGGAATGGTGCCTTGTCCTGCGCCATCTGACCGCCAAGGGCGCGCAGGTTTTCTTCCTCGAGCATCATGGCTTCTTCACCCGCGAAGGCATGTATCATGACGGCTGGATGCATGACTATGACGACAACCCGCGCCGCTTTGGTTTCCTGAGCCGCGCCGCGCTGCAATACTGCATGGACGCCGGCTTCGCTCCCGATATCGTCCACTGCAACGACTGGCAGACGGCGCTCGCGCCGGCGTATCTCAAGAGCTGGTTCTGGAATCATCCTTCGCTTGGGCGCGCGGCCTCGGTCCTGACGCTCCACAATATCGCCTATCAGGGCGTTTATCCCGGCGATCATTATGGCTATTTGGGCCTGGGCGCCCAGAATTTCACGCCGGACAAGTTCGAGTCCTTCGGCAAGATTCATTTCGTGAAGGGCGGCATCCATTTCGCCGACGCCGTCAACACCGTCAGCCCTACGCACGCGCGCGAGATCACCTCGCCTTACGGCGGTTTTGGGATGGCGCCGTATCTGGCGTCAAAGGGCGACGCCTTTTGCGGCATCCTCAATGGAGTGGATTACGACCACTGGTGCCCAGAAAACGACGCGCTCATTCCCGCACGGTTCAACGCCGATGACAAGCGCGGCAAGGCCGAATGCAAGCGCGCCCTGCAGAAGGCTTTTTTGCTTGAAGAAAATCCGGATGTTCCAATCCTGGGCGCGATTGGCCGCTTCGTCTGGCAAAAAGGTTTTCACCTCCTCAAGGATTGCATCGAAGACGTCCTCGAAACCATGCGCGTGCAATTCCTCATCCTTGGTTCGGGCGAGTGGGACCTGTCGAGCTATTTCGGCGCCTTGCCGTCGAGCTGGCCGGGTCGCGCCGGTTCGTATATCGGCTTTCATAACGATCTGGCGCATTTGATCGAAGCGGGCGCAGATTTCTTCATCATGCCGTCGCTCTTCGAGCCGAGCGGATTGAATCAGCTGTATTCGCTGCGCTATGGAACGCTTCCCATCGTGCGCGCCACGGGCGGTTTGGAGGATTCGGTCGAGCAATACAATGAAACCACTGCCACCGGAACCGGTTTCAAGTTCCACGCTCCGACGTCGCGCGCCCTTTACAATACGATTGGTTGGGCCGTCAGCGCATGGTATGACCGCCCGGCGCACGTCGCGGCGATGCGCGACCGCGCCATGCGGCTTGATTTTTCATGGAATAAAGTGATTACCGCTTACGAAGACCTTTACGCGCTGGCCCGGCGCAAGAAAGAAGAATACGACCGGCGCTTTCATTGACGAACGTGCGAGAGATCATCTGGCTCTTGCGTGAGCCCGACGCTGACGCGGAAACAGGGATATGAGCGAACGCAATGCAGTATTGACGGACTCGGAATCGGGGAAATGGCGTCGAACATCAGGATCCAGTTGGATAATTCCTTTTGCGGGAGGATAGCGCTTGACTGTTGTCGAACCGTCTATTTTATGTATCGTGACGGTATACCCCTGCTGCATAGCCCTATAGTGTTTCCCACGAACGCCCCCTGAGAAATCATATTCAGGGAGCATATCGTCGTCAGCAATAACATCATCCTTTTTGCTTTTTTTCTTCATAGGATCATTTTTTTGGGTTTCCCAGCACCTTCGTCACGGCCTCGAGCAATTGTTTGCGCTCGAAAGGCTTACTGAGCGTGGCTGCAGCGCCCATCTTTTGCGCTACCGCAAGAAAATTGAGAGCCCCCTCGCGCCCCCCGCCGCTGATGGCGATGATTTTCGCATCGGGGAAATCGCGCCGGATTTCCATGATCGTTTCCAGACCTTCTTTTTCCGGCATGAGAAGATCCGTGATGACCAGATCGGTTGGATTCTTGCGAAACAGCTCAATTCCCACATTGCCGTCCGGCGCTCCGATGACTTCATATCCGGCTTGTTCGAGGATCAGCTGGAGCGTTTTACGCACCTGTTCTTCATCGTCTATTACTAAAATTCGGGTCATTTTCATTCATTTCTGCGGCGTTTTTATGGGCGCGCCGCCCTCCAAACCAACTATGAACGCACCGCCATTTTCTAATCCATTGGCGGCGCCGGATCAATGGTGAAATTTTTTCTTGCGGGTTCAAAGGCATTTACGCTAGGGTATCCCTCGCCATGAATCTCTTGCATCCAATATTTCATACTCATTCGCAGTTGCTCGGTTCGCGCATCGGGCTGGATCAGTCATTGCCAGCTTCGCTGAAGGACGAAGACCTGGCGCATTTAATTGATGACTTGTCAGAGCCTCTCAATTGGGAAGAGCGCCTGGCCGCTGTCTCGGTCACGATCAAGAACCAGACGCTGCGCGGGCGCAATTGGACCGAACTGCTGGCCCGCCTTTACGGCCACTGCGCACAGATGTACAACTCCATCACTGTCTTTGTGCGCCAGACGCTGCGCAACAATCTGCGCGAACTGGAGATGCTGCCGTTCACGTCGCTCGATATCGAGCCCAATGCCTTGAATCGCGTCATCGAACTGGACCACGAAACGGGCGATACCATCTACGATCACATGATGAAGATGTTCGCGCGCGGGATTGTGGCGCCGGTCATCTCGATGCCGTTCCATCCAGTGTTGCCGCTGATGCGCAACGATTTCGACCGGCGTATTGTTGTGCGCATCGCTCTGGAGTTCTATTGGCCCATCCTGCGGCGCTATCACGCGTTCATGCGCAAGACGCACAAGGACCACCTGTTCGTCACGACGATTCAGCTGCCCGAAGGCGCCTTCACGCACGATATCCTGCGCATGATTTATGAGGAATACAAAACCAATTGCGCCAAACACGGGGTCCGCGACTGCCACGTTGTCTTCCTCCTCGACAATCGCCAGGCCATTTTCCGCGACAACGACCAGCTGATGAAGTCCTGGAACGTGGTGCGCGTCTATGAGGACCGCAACGAGTTCGCCTCGGTCGTCTTCCGCGATTTTGGCTTCAGCTTCTGGGTTCAAACCGCCAACCCGTCGGTCAAAAAGCTGATTGACCGCACGATCGCCAAGGTGGACGCCGGCCTGAATGATATGGGGGTGGACTACGGCTGGTCGCATTTCGACGACATCGAAGCCCTGGTGCTGTCGGATAAATCGGCGCTGAATTTCGAGCAAAAGATCGTCAAACTGATCGAACTCGGGTACGTCCCTGTTTCGCCGGATGTTTTCGTGCGCCGCAAACTATCCAAAGCCTTCGGCGTGGCGGCGTTCGAGCCGCAAGTCATCCGGCTGCACGATCAGACTTCCTGGGCCGGATGGGACGGCGAGCACATTGGCTTTTCGCGATGGACCGGATGGAACGAAAACGAACAGGGCGTGCGCGAAGTGGACAAGAAGCGCCGCTACACGCGCTGGGTTCCCGAAGGGCGCAAACGCGAAACCGGCTCGCCGTGCTGGAAGATCGCGTTTCATCTGGCGCGTGAAAAGCTGATCGGTCTGGTTCTGGGCAATCCGGAGAAGCTGCAGGATGGCATGGTGGGCGTCCTGGCCGGACTGGTTCCCAGCAAGGACCCCAAGCGCGTGCGGGATAACGTCATGAATTTCCTGGTCGCCTATGCTTACATCTATTGGCGCGAGCATTTCCTGCAGCAGCCCGATATTGCCGAAGCTGATATCATGCTCGACGAACTGGCCAATCAGAACCTGGCCGGCGAGTGCGACGATGACCTTGCGGACAAGGATATTCTGATTGGCTGTATCGCCGCGCAGGCCTATTATCTGGCCCTTGACAGCTATCGCTCGGCGGCCACGCGCTCGGAAAACTTCGACCAGCGTTCGATGTACGAGGCCGCCATGGCGCTGACCACTGCGCTGTGCAACGCGGTCCGCGTCTATCAATGGCTTGGCCGCAAGAAAGAGGCCGATGCCCTGGTCGCAGCGATCAAGGAGGAATTGCTTGATTTTGCCGGCGCCTATAAGCGCTACGACCTGGCTTCGTACGGCGTCGTGCGCAAAGACTGGAATGAGGCCATCAAGTCCGTCATTCCCGACTGCGAAGACGATATCATCCGCCGGGCGGCCCGGCGCGCAGCGGCCCGCCATCTGCTTGACCTCGGCTACAAAGAGTTCCCCGAAGAAGACCAGTACCTGTCGGCCAACTGCGGCCATCTCTGGACTTCCGAGATAGACGTCACCAACTACGTCTGGGACAACCGGCTCTTCTGCGGAGTGAAAGAGGAATAACGGCGCGCGCGAATTCTGCAGCGGGGGCTCAATCTGTATTTAGCGCCGTCGCATATTCAGGCGGGCACACGTTTCAGGCGGCTTTTTCCTGGCTGGCGTTTTCCTCGATGCCATGAAGCCATAGCTCGGATTCGCTTAGGTCAATCTCATCGTTCCACACGATGCCATATCCTCCCTGATCAACCTGTACATTGCGAAAGATTGTGGTATCCCGTAATTGATCAAAGGGAGGTTCATGGAGCAGCGGAGAACAATCATATATCTTAACAAGGCCTGTGACAAAAGTCACTCGAAGACGCTGGCCGCTCAGAGGGACAATGGATTGAATCTTAGGGTACATCCTCATCGGGGTTACTCCAATCCCGGCAATTTATTAAATTGTTGCGTTTTCCACATATTCATTAGCTCAATTTGATGCATTCTAGTCCATGCTTTCACCATCTTTTCAGCGCGATGAGGAAGACTGCCTTCAATTATTTCCGAAGTCTGAATGGCAAATACGCCATTGTATCCGCCATAAGCTGCATGGATATGCGCTATTCCGTGCTCTTTAAAATACATCCTGATGGAAATTCCATAGAAACATGCAATAATCGGCATAACTTTTTCAGCCCAAAAAAGGAGATCAATGCATTCTTTCCATGAATGTTAACTGACCGCAGATTGGGGTCAAGAAAAAAGATGCTGAAGATGAAGACTCTCTTCCGTTTCATCCTTTGGGCTTGAACTGGGGAGGGAAAGCGGCTTTGATTGCCCCGGCATTTTTCTCGCCATTCCCCGGCCGTTAGGGCGGCGCAAGCACAGCCGGCTCCGGCATAAAGGCGGACGCGCATAATGACGAACATTCAAGTGGCCATCCTGACGGGCAGTGACAGCGATCTGCCTGAAATTTCCGCTGCCGCCCAGGTGTTGGAGCAATTCGGCGTGCGCCATGAAATGCGCATTCTGTCGGCGCACCGCACCCCCGAACAGACGGCCGCTTATGTCAAAGACGCCGAGGCGCGCGGGGCGCGGGTGTTTATCTGCGCCGCGGGTATGGCGGCGCATCTGGCCGGCGCCGTGGCCGCGCACACCACCCGCCCCGTGATCGGCGTGCCGATGGGCGGAGGCTTGATGGGCGGCTTGGACGCCCTGCTGTCCACCGTTCAGATGCCGCCGGGCGTTCCCGTGCTGACAACGGCGGTGGGCAAAGCCGGCGCCATCAACGCGGGTTTGGCGGCGGTCCAGATTCTAGCTTGTTCGCGACCAGCTGGTAATAGTCTATCTAGAAAATTGGATGATTATAAGAAAGAAATGCAGGATAAAGTTTTGGAAAAGGATAGAAAATTGCAGGAAAAAGGCTCAAAAGCGCTTGCGAAATAGTATCATAATAACATTCATGAATGAATGAGAGCTATGTGACCTCGGGAGACGCGCGCAGTGAGAACCATCTCTATTGCATTCTGGAATGTTCAGAACCTTTTCCACTGGACTGTTGCGCGGAGCCAGAATCTGAAGGGGAAAAAATGGAGAGGGCCGGCAACGGAACAGGAGTACCACGCTAAGCTTAATGCTATTGCGCACATTATTCAATCTATGACGTCTGATGGTCCCCCTCATATCCTCGGTCTTGCAGAAATTGGGAACGAGCAAGTCTTGCAGGATTTATTAGCCAGTTTTCCGAATGATTATTTTGATTCCCCGATATGGATAGATGGCGCCGAAGAAGATCAGTCAGGCCTGGGGCTCTTATGGCGCAGGAATTCATTTACTGCTAAAGAAGAGTGGGTTTGCCCGTCTAGAGAGGAACTCAAAGATAAACGCGGATATGCTCGCCGGCCTCATTCGCTTATTGTCTCCCTAAAGGACCAGATATCCGATCAGTGTTTGTATCTTAGTATAAATCATTGGAAAAGCAATATGGGAGGACCTGAAAAAACTAATGATATGCGCGTTCAGACTGCGCGTATGCTAGGAGATCGCTTAAGTGGCTTGTCAAAGCAATTTCCATATCCCGTGATCGTGATGGGTGATTTTAATGCGGATCCGTATGATGCCATTTTCGATGAACAACGTCTGCGCGCGCGCCGATGTTTTTCAACAATGAACTGGTGGAAAAACGCGACAGGAACTTTCTATAATCCCTGCTGGCGATATTTGCCGCCTGAAGCTTATTTTGACAGTTCACGGCAAGAAGGATATCAGGAGCGTCGTCCTCAAACAACCTTCGCCAAAGGCTGGGGAGTCTTTGATCAAATGCTCTTTTCAAAGAGCTTTCTCAAGGACGAAAAAATTGTTTTCCATGAGAGCCAATTTGAATATATAACTTCTCCAAACGCTGCAAGAACTATTGAGGAGAATGGACGGTTATTGCCGTATTCCTGGCCTGATTCCTGGAAACTGGGAACGCGAGGCGCGTCGGATCATTTTCCGATGCTTGCCCGCTTCTCTATTAGAGAGAAAATGGCAAACACATCATAGGAGGCGAGCAATCATGGCAGCATTTAAAGAGTGGTTAAAAAAAAGCAATTTCAAGGAAAAAGTAGAGGAAAATACTCCTTACGATCAAATAATATCTGCCTTGCAGCAAGTTGCGGATAATCTGAATGATGAATTATCTACTCATAAAATCAAAGCTGCTTTGGAATCCGCATTTATCACGGATTTAGGCCAGCAATTCAAATTGATACTTTCGTTATCGGAATCCCAATACAGCGTGATTCTATTTCGAGCGTATGTGGCCGCTGACGGGACAAAAGTTAGTTTTGATTTTTATGATGAAGACCTAACTCCTTGCTCGAGCGACGAGGATGATATCTACAAGGCAGTTAATGATTTTCTCATGCGTCCAGCAACGCTGTCGCAGATCAAGCAGTTGATAGACTATAGCAATCGCATTCAAACCGTTGCTCCTGCAGCATAATAACGCGCTATGAGGGAAGCGAGGAAGCGGCTGCCGGTTGAGTGGATAAGTAGAAATTTCATAAAAATATGCTCCGCATTCCGCTGCATGAAGAGGAAACTATTATGCCCGCAAATCAATCTCAAAGCCCGCCCGTCCTGCCGGATACGAGCGCATGGAAACATGAGCATGTGCTTCGGCTTGAGGATATGACCGCCGAGGAAATCGTTCTGGCTCTTGACACGGCTCAGGCCTTCAAAACTCCCGATGGCGACGTGCGGCGCGACAAGCTTTCGCTGGCGCAAGGCCGGACGCTAATCAATTTGTTCTTCGAAAATTCCACGCGCACGCGCACCTCGTTCGAGATCGCCGCCAAGCGCATGGGTTGCGACGTTGTGAACTTCAGTTCTTCGACCAGCAGCATGAAAAAGGGCGAAACCATTCTCGACACCGCTCGCGTGATCGAAGCGATGGGATCGGATTTCATGGTTTGCCGGCACATCTGTCCCGGAACGTCCGAATTTCTGGCGCGCAACGTCAAATCCTCCGTCATCAACGCCGGCGACGGCTGCCACGAGCATCCGACGCAAGGGTTGCTGGATATTTTCACCATGCGCGAAGCCAAAGGGCGGATCGAAGGATTGAAAGTCGTGATCCTGGGCGACATCAGCCACAGCCGCGTGGCCCGCTCGAATATCTGGGGCTTGATGAAGCTGGGCGCCCGCATCGTGGTATGCGGGCCCAAGACGCTGATCCCGAACACGATTTATCGCCTGGGCGTTGAAGTGTGCTACAATTTGGATGAGGCCATCAAGGACGCCGACGTCATCAATCTGCTCCGCATCCAACTCGAACGGCAGCAGAAAAACCTGTTCCCGTCCATCCGCGAGTACCGCCTGATGTATGGCCTGAATCGCTCGCGGCTGCGCTCGGCGCGTCCGGATGTGCTGATCATGCATCCCGGCCCCGTCAATCGCGGCGTCGAGATTTCCAACGAGGTGGCCGATGGCCCCAATTCGGTCATCACGCGCCAGGTGACCAACGGCGTGGCCGTGCGCATGGCAGTGATCCATCTGCTCAACGAAGTCCGCAAACGTTCAATGAAATAAATCTCAGGATTTATCTGCCAGCATTGGATTGCCGAAATATTTTGATTTTTAGCAGGAGAGATGATAATGCAAGGAATTCAATATGTTGTGAATTCGAGAGGCTCAAAAACAGCCGTCGTTATTGATTTAAAGCGCCATTCCGCGCTATGGGAAGATTTTCATGATTCCCTGATTGCGCGCGCGCGAAAAGATGAGCCGCGAGAAACGCTGGAATCCGTGAAAAAAAGACTCCGTGCAGCCAAGAAAATTCAATAACTTATGAACTACTGGATCATTGCCTCCGTCTTTTTGCTCGACCAGCTTACGAAATATATGGCTGTGCGGTTTCTGAGCAATCAAGTCAACTCGATTGTCCTCGTTCCCGGATTCCTGGGATTGATCCTGCGCCAGAACCGGGGCGCCGCGTATTCGATGCTGGAAGATCAGACGATGTTGTTGACGCTGGTGACGCTAACTGCCGTGATATTGATCGGGTGGATGGCGCTCCGCACACCGCGTGAGCAGCTGTGGGCTCGGTGCGGATACAGCCTGATTCTGGGCGGCGCCCTGGGGAACCTTTATGACCGGATTTTGCGCGGCGCACTGTTTCAAGGTCACGTCGTGGACTTCATGGAGTTCAAATTCCCCGGTTTTTTTGAGCGATTCGGCTTTGTCAACAACTTGGCCGACGACGCGATTTGCATCGGCATGGGCTGCGTTCTGGTCGCGCTTTTCCTCTATGCGCATCCCAAAGAAATCATGGATGAACCGAAAACCGAAAACTGAAAACCGAAAACTGAAAACCGAAAACCGGAAACCGTGAACTATGAACTGTGAACTGTGAACTGACCCATGTATGACGTTGCGATTATTGGCGCTGGATTTTCCGGATTGGCGGCTGGAATTCGCCTGGCCCACTTCGGGAAAAAGGTTTGCATCTTCGAGCGCCATACGCAAATCGGTGGGCTGAATTCCTACTATCAGCGGCAGGGCCGCGAATTCGAGGCCGGCCTGCATGCATTGACGAATTTTCCCACGCCCGGCGCCAAAGCCTCTTCCTCCCCCTGGCTTCGGGTTCTCCGGCAACTGCGCATCCTGCCTGCGGCGTTCGATTTGCGCCCCCAGATCATGTCCGAAATCCGCTTTCCGGGCAAGAATCTGAAATTCACCAACGATTTCCATTTCTTCGAAGAGCAAGTAGCCCGTCATTTTCCCGATCAGGCGGATCGCTTTCGCCGTTTCATCCGCGAGCTGCCCGACTATAACAGCCTGCCTGCGGCCGACTCGCATCTTTCGGCGCGCCAGGCGCTCGCGGAGGCTTTCTCCGATCCTCTGCTGATCGAGATGCTGATGTGTCCCGTCTGCTTTTATGGCGCGGCGACGGAAGACGACATGGACTTGCGCCAGTTTATCATCATGTTCCGTTCGATTTTTCTCGAAGGCTTTTCGCGTCCGGCTGGTGGCGTTCGCGCGCTGCTCGGCGCCCTGCTGAATGAATACAAGGCGCGCGGCGGCGAGCTGCGGTTGCGCTCCGGCATTCGCCGCATTCATCCCGCGGCCCAAGGCCCTGTCACATTGATCACGGACGCCGGCGAGGAAATTCCGGCGGGCGCCGTATTGTCAAGCGCGGGATATCCGGAAACGCTGGCGCTCTGCGCCGGGCAGGAAGCGGCGACGCAATCGCAATCGCCGATTTCCGGCGCTGCCGGGGATCGCGCCATAAATCCGGATTCCGCGCCGGATATTGCCCCGCAAGCCGCTACGGCTCAGGTCTTGCCCGGCCGCTTGGGATATCTGGAAATCATCTGTTGCCTGGACGTTGCTCCCCAGGATTTGGGAATCAATTCCTCCATCATTTTCTTCAGCAATTCCGAGCGCTTTGCCTATCGGCAGCCGCAGGAGCTTATAGATTTATCAAGCGGCGTCATCTGCTGCCCCGACAATTTCCAGACTCGGAACCCGGAATTCGAAACCCGAAACTCGGAACCCGAAACCCGGAACTCAGAACTCGGTATGCGCCAAATCCGCCTGTCGCATCTGGCCAATTATAACCTATGGAAAAGCCTTTCTCCCCAGGAATATCAGCGCGAAAAAAACAACGCCCTGCATCCTGCGCTGGAAGCTGCCGTCAGACACGTTCCTGATTTCCGCGAGCATGTTACCGCGACTGATTGCTTTACGCCGCTGACCATCGAGCGATATACCTCGCGCAGGGGAGGCGCGATCTATGGTTCCGGCGTCAAATCCCCCCAAGGTCTGACCCCCTTTCCCAATGTTTTCCTGTGCGGCGCCGATCAGGGCTTGGTTGGAATTGTCGGCGCCATGCTCAGCGGCGCGAACATGGCCAATGCGCATGTCATTTTTCATGGGGAATTTCGCCCTTGACCTCTGAGGCAGGGGGCATTTATCCTGTTCGCCCCGTTGTTTTGAGCGGTTGACGCCGAAGGCCCCATTATTGAGGCGGGATTGCGCAGTAAATGCGCGGGCGGTGATTTGCGTGTTTTGTAAAGGGAATTTCAAAGGGAAAGCCATTCATGGAAAATCTCTACGGGTTCACTGAAGAGCAGATAATGATTCATGATCTGGCGCGCAAGTTTGCCGACGAACGGATTCGTTTCGTGCGCGCCGAGCTGGATGAAAAGGAAGAATTCCCCCACGATCTCCTCCAGGAAATGGCCGCCACCGGCCTCATGGGAATTTATATCGGCGAAGCCTACGGAGGCATGGGCGGCGGCGCGCTCGAACTGTGCATCGCCACCGAGCAGATCAGCCGCGTTTGCGCCGGCGTGGGCGTCAGTTTCGCCGCCAATGCGCTCGGCTCTTACCCCGTGATCCTGCATGGAACGGACGAGCTCAGAAAGAAATATCTTCCTCCTCTAGCCGAGGGAAAAACATACGCGGCGTTCTGCCTGACGGAGCCGGGCGTTGGCTCGGACGCCGCCGGCATTCAGACCACGGCCAAGCTGGACGGCGACTTTTATATTATCAACGGCACGAAGCAGTGGATCACGAACGGCGGCGTGGCCAATTGGTACACCGTCATCGCGATGACGGACAAATCGCGCGGCCCACGCGGCGCCACGGCATTCGTTGTGGATCGCGACTCGCCCGGCGTCACCATCGGCAAGAAGGAAAAGAAACTCGGCATCCGCTGTTCGAGCACGACCGAAGTGCACTTCCAGGACGTGCGCATCCCGAAAACAAACGTCCTCGGGAAGGTCGGTCTCGGCTTCCGCGTGGCGATGGACACGTTGGATAAATCCCGCCCCGGCATCGGCGCGCAGGCCGTTGGCATCGCGCAGGGCGCCATGGAAGAAGCCCTTGCATTCGCCAAAGAGCGCGTCCAGTTCGGCCAGCCAATCACGCACTTCCAGGCGATCCAGCACATGCTGGCGGATATGGGGATGAACATCGAGGCCGCGCGTCTGCTCGTTTATCAGGCGGCCCGCCTGGCGGATCGCGGCGAAAAGAGCGCGACGGTGGGCAAGTTCGCCGCCATGGCCAAGTGCTTCGCGTCGGACATGGCGATGAAAGCCACGGTGGACGCGATCCAGATCGCCGGCGGTTCGGGTTACATGCGCGAGTACCCGCTCGAGAAGTTCATGCGCGACGCCAAGATCTGCCAGATCTACGAAGGCACAAACCAGATTCAGCGCAACGTGATCGCCCAGGCGATCATCCGCGAGTCGGTGAGCAGGCAATGATTACTAAATGAAGATAGCCACGCAGCAAAATTCCTAATAGCTATATAATATTATTAGGAAACATGTCGATAAGCTCTAAAAAAGGAAAATTGTGGAGTTGCTTTCCCCATTAAAATTAACAAAATGCCAATTATTAGGTGTATTAAAGACACTTCTGTTCGCGCGGAGAGGTAGAAAGCAAGACTGCTTCGAATCTTGATCATGTAAATAGTTTTTAGAGAAGTTGACTTTTAAATCAAAAAGTTGTAATTTTTTGCTTGACACCTTACTAAAGAGAGTCTGTATTTTACCAAGAAAAGGCGCAGTTAGGGGTAACTAATGATCCCCTAACTTATTTAACTAAAGGAGGAGAACGATGGAAAAGCGAAAATCTACATTAAGCGCGGAATTTCGAAATGAACTGCGAAGGGCGAATGTGATTGCTGTTAAAGGATTATCGCATTTGAAGGATGAAAACGTTGGGCGTGCGATTCTTGCCAGAATTTTAGATCAAACGAAAAAAGGAAAGCAAGGAGCTTATCATGCCCAATCGTAATTGGGGGAAAGCGAAAAGCTTCGATGAAATAATTGCTGTCGCTGACGCAGCTAGTAAACTAGCTGAAGAGAAGTGTCCTGAGGCATCGCTCATTCGCCTGGCTGAAAAAATTGCTCAAAGGCATATTCGTATCGAAGAAGCTCCAGAGCTAGCAAGCCATAGCGGAGATGGCTTGCTTTTTGTTTTTAAAGACTTGAGTTGTCCGATTTTTATCTGCGTGCCCCCAATGAAGGATGATCCAGCTTTCTTTAGATTTTCTCTTTACCATGAAATTGCCCATATCATTTTTGGTGATATAAAGACCCTAGATCCACCGGATTCTGAAGATCCTTACCAAGAAACGGATGAAGAATGGTTGCGAGCAATACGGTTTGCAATAAGGATGATGTTTATTCATTGGAAATCCATAAAGAAGGAAAATATCAGCATTCAGGAAATTCTTGATTTGATTAAAAGCATTATACAGCGTATGCCTGAATTTGACTGGTATAATGAAATTAAAAAAATTATTGAGCGACCGTTACAATAATTTAAGCCCACAATAAGATTGAGAGAGATACCCTGTTATAGATTATGCATGTGATTTAATAATGGAGATTCGGCCTTAGCCAAAGGTGGCCGGGTTTCCATTTTTTTAGTTTCATTCTGAACTCAAAGTTGGAGTAGTCTATGAACATTGTTGTGTGCATCAAGCAGGTTCCGGAAACGACCGATGTGAAGATCAATCCGGAAACCAACACGCTGATCCGCGAAGGCGTGGCGTCCATTGTCAATCCTTTTGACATGTACGCCCTCGAACAGGCCTTGCGCATCCGCGACGCGGTGGGGGGGAAGGTCATCGTGGTCACGATGGGCCCGCCGCAAGCCGAAGTCGCGCTCAAGGAATGCGTCGAGATCGGCGCGGACGACATCTACCTGGTTTCCGACCGCGCCTTCGCCGGTTCGGATACCTGGGCCACAGGCTGGACGATGGCGGCGGCCATCCGCAAGATCAACGAAAAGGACAAGGTTGATCTGATCATCTGCGGCAAACAGGCGATTGACGGCGACACGGCGCAAGTCGGCCCGGGCATCTCCGAATATCTCGACTGGGCCTTCGTCGGCTACGTCAACAAGGTCGTCGAGACCAAGGCGGACAAGATCATCCTGCACCGCGCCAGCGACTACGGCCACGACGTGATCGAGGCGCCGCTGCCCGCCGTGCTGACCGTGCTCAAAGAAATCGGCGAGCCGCGCATGCCAACCCTGAAGGGCAAGATGAAAGCCAAGAAGACGGCGCCCATCAAGCTGACGATTGCCGATCTGGGCATTGACAAGAACGACACGGGCCTGGCCGGTTCGCCGACGGTCGTTTCGAAAATCTTCTCGCCTCCCAAGCGCAGCGGACACTGCAAATATCTCAGCGGAGCTCCCGAGAATGCGGCCAATGAACTACATCGCGGCCTGAAGGAGGCTATGATAATATGAGCGGATTCAAGATAGATCTCGAAGCCTGTATCGGCTGCCAGGCCTGCATTCCGGCCTGCCCGTTTGCCGCGTTGGAGCCGCAGGACGTGGAAAGCGGCGAAACCAAAGTCAAGGTTAACGAAGCCTGCAACTTGTGCGGCGCGTGCGTGCCGGTCTGCCCGGTCAACGCGCTTTCGATCGAAAAACCGGTGGTGGAAGAAAAGCCCGGCGCCGAGGATTTCTCCAAATACAAAGGCGTCTGGGTGTTTGCCGAACAGCGTCGCGGGAAAGTGTGCTCCGTGGCGATGGAACTGATCGGCGAGGGGCGCAAGCTGGCCGACAAACTCGGCGAGGATTTGTGCGCCGTGTTTTTCGGCTCGAACATCAAAGCGCAGGCCGAAGACCTGCTCTTCTTTGGCGTCAACAAAGTCTATGTCGTTGACGATCCGCTGCTCGAGCATTTCCACGGCGAGCCTTATACCAAGGCGATGGAAATGCTGATCAGGAAATACAAACCCAGCATCGTCCTGACCGGCGCCACCGCCGTGGGGCGCAATTTCATCCCGCGCGTGGCCGCTCGCGTGCGCACCGGCCTGACGGCCGACTGCACGGGGCTGGACATCGAAGACTCGACGCGCATCCTCCTGCAGACCCGTCCCGCCTTTGGCGGCAACATCATGGCCACAATCCGCTGCGAAAAATACCGTCCGCAGATGTCCACCGTGCGCCACAAGGTGATGAAAGAGGCCAAGCGGCGCGAGGCGAAATCGGGCGTCATCATTGAAGAGAAGCTCCCCGACAACGCGAAGAATCCCAAAATCAAATTGCTCGAAGTGCTCGACGCCATCGAATCCACGATCAACATTGTGGACGCCGACATCATCGTGTCGGGCGGGCGCGGACTGGGCGATCCCAAAAACTTCTCCTATATCGAGGAGTTCGCGCAGGCTCTAGGCGGCGCGGTCGGCGCGTCGCGCGCGGCGGTGGACGCCGGATGGTATCCCTACAGCCACCAGGTCGGACAGACCGGCAAGACCGTCTGCCCGAAGCTTTACATCGCCGTCGGCATTTCCGGCGCCGTGCAGCATCTGGCGGGCATGGGTTCGAGCGGCTGCATTGTTGCCATCAACCGCGATCCCGAGGCGCCGATCTTCCAATACGCCGATTACGGCATCGTCGCCGATTTCAAAGAAGTGCTTCCCGCGATGATCGAGCGCTTCTGGAAGAAGAACGCCTGATTTTTAAGGGCGCCAATTCCAAAAATCCAATCAAGAGCCCGCTGGAAGCGAATGCCTTCAGCGGGCTCTTGCATTATAAAACGCGCCTGCTTTCCTGATTTCCGGCTTGAAGGCGCTGGCGCCGCGTTTATATGATCTGCCCGGAGGCTTGAACGCAAACTACACAAAGAGGAGTTTCGCGATGAAAAAATTGTTCGCTTTTTGGGCCATTCCATTGCTTTCAGGAGCCATGATGATGATAGCCTCATGTCAAAAACAAAATTCCGTGCCAGCCTCGCCAGCCTCGACCATTAAACTCGAAGCCGGCGTTTACGCCAAGATGGACACCACGCTGGGAAACATGATCATCCAGTTGTATGCCGACGAGGCGCCAAAGACCGTTGAGAACTTCATCAGTCTGGCCGAGGGAACAAAGGCCTGGAAAGATCCCAACACGGGCAATGAGCAAACAGGCAAACCGCTCTATAATGGAACGGCCTTTCATCGCGTAATCCAAGGCTTCATGGCGCAAGGCGGCGATCCTTCAGGGACGGGCGGCGGCGACGTCGGCTTCACGATCCCGATGGAAAAATCGCCGAAGCTCAACCATGACCGCGCTGGCCGTGTCGCCATGGCGCGCAAGGCGGACCCGGATTCGGCCAGCTGCCAGTTCTATATCACTTTCGGCCCGACGTCATTTCTCGATCAGCCCCCCGGCTATGCGGTTTTCGGCCAGGTGATCCACGGCATGGAGGCCGTCAAGGCCATGGAAGAAGTCGCAGCGCCTCGCCAAGCCCGAGACAGCCATCCGAGCAAGGAAATCAAGATTCAAAAAGTGACGATTCTTCGCGTGGATAAAGGCAAAACTTCCACCGTTGATCTGAGCGCCAAGAGCTAAGCGCGGATATCGAAAGGGATGATTTAATGCGGATAGGAACGGCGCCAGCTTTTGGAGTAAGGTGGCTTGCCGCCTTCTTTTTAGCGCCAAGGCTATTGAAACGCCAAAAAGAAGGCGGCAAGCCACCTTACTCCAAAAGCTGGCGCCACGCGCGGCCGCATTGCGTTTGTCCCTTGGACAAATATTTGCTATTGAATTTATGTCTCAGAGCGCCAAGCGAATAATGAACAATCATGGGGATGCGATCATAATATAAAGGAGCACTCGCTTTATGAGCGGATTAAAATATCTTCGATGCGCGTTGCTTGTCATCGGCGCCGCGCTGGCGACGGCCGCTGCCGCGCCGGCCACGACGGTGACGCTGACCGAGGGCGTCTATGCCAAAATGGACACCACGCTTGGGCCCATGATCATAGAACTATATGAGAATGACGCCCCTCATACGGTTCAAAATTTTATTGAACTGGCCGAAGGCAAGAAAAAATGGAAAGACCCCAAAACCGGCCAGTGGCAGACGGGAAAGCCCTTGTATGACGGGACGGTTTTCCATCACGTCATCAAAAACTTCATGGCGCAGGGCGGCGATCCCGCGGGAACGGGCGCGGGCGACGTGGGATTTACGATTCCTTTCGAGAAGTCGCCGCGGCTCCGCCATGACCGCCCGGGTGTCGTTGCGATGGCCCGAACGCCGGACCCGGATTCGGCCGCTTCCCAGTTCTATATTACATTCAAGCGGGCCGATAAGCTGGACAACCCTCCCGGCTACGCCGTTTTTGGTCAGGTGTTGCACGGCATGGACACGGTCCGGGCGCTCGAGCAGGCGCCAACCGATCCCAAATCTCTCGAACAAAGCCGCCCATTGCAGGAGATCAAGATCAAGAAAGTAACGATCATTCGCGTGGAAAAAGGGCAAACCGCCGAAGTGAAGCTGGATGACAAACCGCAAACCGTCGGCGACGCCCCTAAAAATACTCCGCTCAGTCCCGATCAGTTGCGAAGCCTTGGACTTCCCTCTCAGGGCAATCCACCGGGGAGCAAGCCCAAAGCGGAAACCAATTACGGAAAGTAACCTGAAGATCATGCCGCCATTCAGTTGGACAGCTCAGGCCATTCGCGGCCTTGCCGGATTGCGGATCATGGTCATCGGCGATCTGATCCTGGATCGCTATATCTGGGGGCGGACCGAACGCGCCTCGCCCGAGGCGCCCGTCCTCGTGGTGGACTACGTCTCGGAATATTCCCTTCTGGGCGGCGCCGGGAACGTTGTCAGCAACCTGTGTGCAGGCGGATCGCTGGTGATGCCCTGCGGTGTGGTTGGCGCCGATCTCAACGGCGATGAGATTCGCCGGATGCTCCAGAAGCGTGGAGCGGGGGTGAGCGGGATACTCAGCGACTTGTCGCGCCCTACCATTGAAAAAACCCGCATCCTTTCGGGCAACCAGCAGGTTCTGCGCATTGATCGCGAGAATCGCTGCGAGATCCGAGAGGAACTGCGCGGCCAGATGCTCGCGTGGATCGAACAGCATATTGAAGGCTGCGCGGGCGTAGTGCTTTCGGACTACCTCAAAGGGACGCTTTGCCCGGGGCTGATCGAGCGCGTGACGGCGCTCTGCCGCCGGCGCGGCCTTGTGATCGTCGGCGATCCGAAGGGCCATGACTACGCGCGCTATCGCGGCGTGGATTTCATCACGCCCAACCAGAAAGAGGCGCAGGCGGCCAGCCACGTGACGATCGAAGACGCCGAGTCTCTTCGGCGGGCGGGGCGCAAACTGCTTTCGCTGACGCGCGGGCGCGGCGTCGTGATCACGCGCGGCCACGAAGACACCGCCGTCTTTTTGAGAGGCGGCAAATCGTTTCTGGCGCCCGTTCATCCGCGGGAAGTCTATGACGTGACGGGCGCGGGCGACACCTTCATCAGCTACTTCGCGCTGGCGCTGTTCGGAGGCTATTCGCCGCAGGCGGCCGCCGAGCTGGGCAACCTGGCGGGCGGATTGGCGGTTGAGAAAATCGGCGCGGTGGACGTCACGACGGAAGACCTTGTCAATGAGATCGAAGGCGTTCAACCGGCGCGCAAACTCAAGTCCATCGCCGAGCTCGAACACATCTGCGCCCGCCTGCGCAATGAAGGCAAGCGGATCGTGATCTGCCAGGGCAGCTTCGACCTGCTGCACGCGGGCCACATCCGGTTCCTGCGCGAGGCGCGCCGGCGAGGAGACGTCCTGGTCGTCAGCATGTTTTCCGACCGCATGATCCATAAGCTGAAGGGCAAAGGCCGCCCGTTTATTGATCTCGCGCAGCGCGCCGAGATTCTGTCTTCGCTCGATCCGGTGGACTATATCGTCGAGTGCGACGAGGAAACGCCCGCCAGCAATATCCAGCGGCTGCGCCCTCACGTCTTCGCCACTGGCGCCAACCATCCGGTAGCCGAGCGTTTCATTGACCGGTCGGTCAATCCCTATGCGGGTGAAATCCACCTCGTCCCCGCCTATCCCGGCGCGACGAAGGACCAGCTGATCGAGCGGGTATTCCAGATGAGGTGGGGGAGGAAAAGATGATGAATCGTCGCGAACTGATGAGTCGAATCAAGTCCGCGCTACAAGCAGCGCATGGAGAGCGATTGAAGGCAGTGGTGTTATTTGGCTCAGAAGCCAGAAATACCGCCACCTCTGAAAGCGATATTGATATCCTTGTTGTTATGCGTGACAAGGTCTGCACCCAAGATGACCTCGCCAATTTGGATGCGCTCTATCCCTTGATTTTGGAATCGGAGCGTCCGATTGACGCCATTTCGGTGGCCGAAACGGATTTTGAGGCCGCTCTTTTTCCACTCTATCAAAACGCGAAGAAAGAGGGAATTTTTCTGTGAAAGAATATGCCCTTGATCTATGGCAGCGGGCCGTTGAGGCGCTGAATGCTGCCCGGCGATTGATCGGAGTTAGCAGTGACAATGCCGCTTCGCGAGCCTATTATGCGGCTTTTTTTGCCGCGACCGCGTTGTTTGCGCTGGAGGACAGAACCTTCACCAAGCACACCGCCGTGCGGGCGGCGATTCATAGGGACTTGGTTAAAGCGGGACGCTGGCCGGTTGAAAGAGGCAAGGATTTCTCTCGCTTGATGAGCCTTCGCGCATGGGGGGATTACGGTGGAAGCCGTCACATCAGCTATGAGGAAGCGATCGAATCCATCGAGCGAGCCGAGCATATTGTGGAGCAAGTGCATAATGAGCATCCGGAGTTTTTCCCAATGGGTGTATCGGATGATACTGGCGCTTCAAGCAACAAAGGTTAATCCATGAACGAAGATAAGCAAATCACGCGGCAGGACTTTCTGGCCAATTGCGGACGCGGCGCGGCGCTGCTGTTGCTGGGCGGCGCGGCCGGCACGCTGGCGCAACGGACCGTGCGCAGCAGGCAAGTCTGGCAGATTGATCCCGCCAAATGCATCCAGTGCGGCCAGTGCGCCGATTATTGCGTGCTGGACCAGTCGGCCGTGCGCTGTTTTCATACCTACCCGATGTGCGGCTATTGCGATCTGTGTTCGGGTTTCTTCAAGACGGATCATAATGCGCTGAATGAAGGCGCGGAAAATCAAATGTGCCCGGCCGGCGCCATCCGCCGTAACTTTGTCACGCAGCCTTATTTCCAATACACGATTGACGAAAACAAGTGCGTCGGCTGCGGACGGTGCGTCAAGGGATGCGTGAAATACGGCAACGGCTCGCTGTATCTCCAGGTCAAGCACAGCATCTGCGTCAACTGCAATCAGTGCAACATCGCCGCGAACTGCCCGTCCAACGCCTTTGTCCGCCTGCCCGCCGACGCGCCGTATCTCGACCGCTTGCCAAAAGAAGAGCCGAAGGCTTAGCGCCAAAGGACACCAAGGACTGCAAGGACCGCAAGGACAAGGCGCTAGATAAAGCGCTGGAATGAGAGTTGCCCAATTTGGCGCACGGCACATCGTCCTTGATGTCCTTGATGTCCCTGTTGTCCTTCCGGCTTTTTGGAATTTCTATGATTCATTCATCCTCCGCTTTCTTCCCACTGCTTTTTTTTGCTGTGCTTGCGAATGCGGCGCAATCGCAAGCGCCCGTGCCGCCGTCTCCGCGCGCCAATGCTCAAGAAAATTGCGCGCTGCTGCCAGCCATCGCCGATACGGCGATTCTTTCAGGCGATGACTGGGGCCAGGCGCTGGAGATTCCTTTCGGCGGCGTCAAGCAACTGACCCTTTCAAGTTTCCCGCGCCAGCGGGCGGTTGTCCTCCTGCGGTTTCCGCTTTCGGAATTGCTGCGCGCGCCTCAGCTGCGAATCGCGCGGGCGCGCCTGGAGGTTTATGTCACAAATCAGGGAACCTCGAACACGGTCCGGCGGCTTGAAGTTGCGCCGCTGGCGGCGGACGCCAATTGGGAAGAATATGCGCTGACTTCGCGCGAGATGGAAAAGAACGGCGGTTCCGCTGCGATCGCGGGCGCTGCTGCGATCGGCGCGGCGGTCATGGCGCCGGGCGGATCGGACGAATCCTGGCAGAGCATTTCGCTCAATCCCCGCGCGCTCGAAACAATCCTGCGCGGCGCAGCGCCGGACGCCGGTTTCCTTGTCCGGATCGAAAAAGACGCCCGCCTCTCACTGCCGCCGCCCGCTGCGGATGTGGCCAGTTCGGGCGCCGCCGCATTGCCCGAAGGCGCGGCGTTGGCCCTGGCGGCGCGCGAAGATGAAGAAGGACGGCACGCGCCGCGATTGCGAATCTGGTATGAAGGCGACGGCCTGCCCGATCTTGCGCCCGATTTCCGCCCCTGGGATTCGCCGGAAACCCACGAGCTCTTCGCCGGACTGCATCCCTTCGGCGACGCGCCCATCGCCACGCTGCGAACCACGTCGTCCGGAATCGAAACGCGGCTGGATTGGCTGGATGACGGGCGGACTTCCTCGCCGCGCGGCATGTTGGAATGGCCTGCTCCAGCGCTGCCGCTGGATGATTTCCGGATTCAGTTCACCCTCCAGTCCCTGGCCGTCAAAGGCCGGGTCGCGTTCTCGATGGTATTGTCTTCGCCCGGCGGCCGTTCCCTGATCTGGCGGCAAACATTGCGGGCCGATTCAGTGGCTAGCGCTTCCCAGGCGGTCGTCTTCGATCTGAAACCTTCGGACTTCCGTTCATTCCCGGATTCCGAACCTTCTCCGGACGGCTGGCCTGAGCGGTCACATCCCAGAATCTTCTGGGGCTTCGATGGCACCACGTCAGGTTCAGCGGCCAGTGTCATGATCTCAGGGCTTGCATTTCTGGGGGCGGAAAGCAGGGGTCAATCGTCAATCATCAATCGTCAATCGTCAATTCCCTCTTCTCCCCGCGTCATCGTGTCATTCCCCGAGCAGGCATTGTTGACGTGGACGGGGCGGCGCAAAGCGGAGTTGCTGGCGCACGAAATCCCGTGCTTTGCGCCGGCGTGGCACAGCGCGGGCAATCCGCTCACCGCCCGGCTTGATACATGGTTCGCAACGTTGGGCGCGCCGCCGCTTTCGCTCGAAGCCGCTCTTTCCGCGGCGACGGCGGGAGCGATCACGCGGCGCGGCGCATGGACCACGCTTTATGACGGCTATTCGCTGAATCGCAAGACGAAATATTTCGGCGAATCCGAACAACTGACGATGGCCTCGCTGCTGCTTCCGGGAACATCCGAGGCGCTGGGAGAACTGGCCCGCAAAGCGCTCCAGGCGGGAACCGGCGAATTTTTCCTGGACGATCCCGCCTGGCCACGCCAATCCTCCACCGATCAAATGGGCGGATTCGGCGAACAGGAGCTGGCCTACTGGCGCGAGATGCTGAAAGATTCGAAGCAAGGAATACAAATTCTTCGCGAAGCCCCCCAATCCCTCAGCTCCACCCCGTCCACCTCGTCCACTCCGTCCACCCCGTCCACCCCCCCAAAAAACACCCCAGTTTTTTTACACTTCTGGGACTACTTCAAGCTTTCTGCCGGATTCCAACCCCAGCCATCCTGGTTCGAATATCAGGACTGGAACGAGTTTTTCCCCGTCTTTGCGCGCAATGAACAAGACGAAGGCGGCGTCCTGCGCAAGCGGCGATTCCTGACGGATACATTGATGCGATACGCCTGGCTGCGCTTTACGGAGCAGGCTGCGCGCGCGTGCCACGAACAGGCGCCGTCCATGCGCTTCAATCTCTGCGCGGCGAACAACGATCCTCGCAGCGGCGCCGATCCTTTTGCGGCGCTCGATTGCGAGGCGATCAAAAGCCTCTTTGTGCGCCTGAAGCTTGACGCCGCCGATCAGACGTTTGGCGAAATCTATCATGTCTGGCCCCTGATCGCGCGGCGCGCCGCCGCTCAGGGAAAGGAATTGGGCCTGGCTTTGCGCGTCGCCGCGCCGGCGGAATCCAAAACATCCGCGCCCCTCGAAGCCGGACCCACGGGGCTTGCCGCCTATGGCGCGGCTTACGCCTGGCGCGGCGCCGGCGGCGTCAGCGCGCTGCGCTTCGACGGCGGACGGATGGACCAGGTCCGGAATTTGGGACTGGGCTTGGCCGACGCCTCGTCCGACGGCGCGCGGCTGTTGTATGATCGCGATACGCTCGTAATCGCGGCGGACCCGAGCCGCGAAGGCGCGGATCTCTTCGATCCCAAGCGCTTTTATCCCGGCCTGGCGCCGCTCCTTCGCCAGGCGCACATCGAGTTCGATTGCGCGCCGCCCGACCGCCTGCCCGAACGGCTGGACCGCTGGCGCGTCATTTTTTTGGAGCCGCCGTGGATGCCGGCGGGGCTCTGCGAGCGGCTGGGGCAATGGCTGCGCGGCGCACCGGAGCGCCGGCTCGTAACACTCGGCGCGCTGCCCACGCGCGTCGTCGCGGGCGAGTTGTTCTGGCGCCGCGCCGCGAATGAAATCAATCCGACCGCTGTCATCGAACCCAATGCGGCGGAAGCCTTCGGCCTGAAGGGCATTCGCGCCGAAACGCGGCTGGAAACGATCTTTTCCATCGGCAAGCCCGCCGCCCGCTTTCCCGCCCGCATCCATTCCACCGCTCTCCTGACGCCTGCCAATCACCGCGTCTATAGTTACCAGGGCGAGAGCGCCGTTTTGCTGGCATTGACGAATGGTTTCCCGCTCTTGAGCGAAGTTCAGGCGCCGGGCGGCGGCGGACGAACGATCTATTTTCATTACAACGCCGGCCTCGCTTCGCCATCACAAAGCCGGTTTGACGCGGATTTGCTGGAGGGACTGGCCGATTATCTAACATTGCGGCGCGCGGCAGTGGGCGGCGAGGGATTGTCCATACAGGCGTTTGCGGCCGCGCTGCCGGAAGCAGGCGCGGTTCGCGTTTATGCGCTGCGTTCCCTGGCCGCAGACGCCTCGCTCGAGACCTGGATGTCGTTTCCGGCGCAGGGCGAAGAGGAAATGGCGGTGATCCGTCTGAGTTCGGGCGCAATGGAAAAAACGAAGCCGCAGGCCGGGCGCGTTAATTTTCAGTTTGTCGGCGGCGGGGCCGAGATGCTATATGTGGCGCCGTTGACTCAAGCCGAACGCATGGCCGGTGAGGTGGCGCGCCGGAGAGCCGCGCTTCGCCTGACGGGTTCAAAGGCTTTGCAGTCCGGCACGGAATAAGATCATTGTCAAACTTGCCGCAGCAAAAGGAGCGCAATTGTGAGCCTTGATAAAACCAATTACGTGTCGAAAGACAAGTTGCGAGTGCGGGTTGAAACCACGCGCGAGCGCATCCTCGGCTTCGTTCACGTCTTATATCGCCACCGCGCTTCCGATTTGCTGAATGACGACAGCCGGTTTGTTCCCATCACCGACGCCGTGATCTCCATGGTCGGCAGCGACGCCCCCCCGAATCACGTTCCCTTCCTCGCGATCAACAAGGATCATATCGTCACGCTCTACGAGGAAACCGAGGGAAGCAAATAAGCGTAAGCGCTCCGAGTTATGAATCCGGCGCCTATATTTTGCTTGCGTCTATTCGAAGCCAGCCTTGGGTCTGCGAGCTGAAACGATGAGCCATTGTCCGTCGCGTTTTTCCAGTTCGAGATCGAAAACACCTTTGTCGGCATCGCCCGTGAAGAGGGCATAGCGCTTGCCAGGCTCGTTTTTGGAAACGACATATACCGCCGCGACCACCTGCGCTCGCGCCTTGGCGCCGTTGACTTGGATGCGGGTTCGTTTGACCACGGTTTGTATCTCTTGGAACTCCAAATAAAATTGCATCAGCAGTGCCGGGAGCGTTTTGACGTCGGTATTGAACTCGGAATCCACATATTCAGGGGCAAGATGCTTCACGACGCCATTGACCGATTTGTTTTGCATGGCGTTGGCGACGGAATGGATCAGCCGTTCAATGCGCGTCTCATCGGAAATCAGAACATAATGGAATAGAATAAAGACAGCCGAAGCGAAGACAATGACGATCAGCAGCGAGCGGAACCAGTGGTAGAGGACAATGTCCCGCATGTCACGAGGGCTTGGGCGCATCGCAAACATCCTTCCGCGCAGCGAATACATTCGAAGACAGCATCAATATGAATAGCCATGAAGCAATCCGGGGCGGAAAATCAAGCCCGGAATTTATTTACATAGCTTTTACAAATTTCTGACCATTGCCTCCGGACCGGCGGACACAATATCTTTGTGAAAGCGATTCTGCGGCGTTGCACAATGAACGACTTTGGGAAACCATTGTCGAGATGGGAGCGAAATCTCTTGCGTCCTATTATCATCATTATTGCCATGGTATTGGCGTTCCCGCCTGTCACTACCAATACTCTGGCTGAGCACAATGGCGTGGAAGGACCTTCGACGTTCGGCGAGGATTGGCGATGCTTCCACTTCCCCGACGGCGTCGAGCTACATCGCAAACTGGACAAGGACGGCTGGCTCTCTTCGGAAAAGCGGCTGGAAGACGGGCGCCTCGTCTATGACAAGGTGTTTCATCCGGATGGAAGCGCGCACGTCGAGAATCTGCATGACAGCGATGGAACGGAACGGCGGATTTGGCGACCCGCCCCGGAAGAATTAGCAGGCGGCACGTATAGGCCGGGACAGGCCAAGCTTATTGAGTTTTACAAAGAAGGCCGGCTTTGCTCGCAGCGCTATTTCAATCGCGACGGCGGTTATAGCGACAGGGAGTACCAGAATGGCAATATGATCAGCGAGACATCCTGCGACCCGCACGGCGCGAAGATATATAGACAAGTCTATTCCCCCGATCACCGCTTCGAGTATTTCTACGGCGACGGCAAGATCAAGAAGACGGTGCTGATGCCGAAAGACGCGTCCGGCAAGCCGGTCGCCACCTATTACGACCGGAGCGGAAGAACGACAACAGAGGAGCAGACGCTTCGCTACGAAGCCACGCTCCGTCCAGCCGAAGAGGCGCCGGCCGTCAACTTATGCGGCTTGGCGATCGCCATCAAACCGGAAAAGCAGAGCTACACTCTCGGCGAGGAAATGGAGTTGCTGCTTAGAGTCACATGTTTGGCCAAAGAGGGAGTTTCGTTGCAGGCAGCGGGCGAAGGCGCCTCGGAATCCACTGTGGATATTTGCGCAACCCAGCAGACGGGATTTGGCTATTCCGTGATGCCCGCATTCGCGCCCGAGGAGATGAAAGGGCAAAAAGAAATCGCGCTGAAGCAAGGCCAGACTATCACACAACGCCTGAAGATCAGGCCCTGGGGTCCGGTATTTTCCATGATCCCTTCCGTGGCTTATCCAGGATTGCTTGGTCTCCGCGCAACGCTGCGATGCAAACTGGCAGACGGCAAGACCATTGCAGCGCCCGAATCGGCATGTGTGTATGTTGTTGTTAGTCAGAAGACAGGTTCAGGCGAGAGCGTTCGCACAAATAAAAATTAATCTGGAGCAAACAAATACGACTTCGATGCAGTTATATGGAGAATCAAAATGAAGACCTTAAAATTTAGATTCGCCTTTCTGACCGCCGTATTGAATCTGTGTCCTGCCGCCTTGTGGGCCGCCGATCAATATCAAATCGAATTATCTTTGAAGATCAATACCACACGTGCAATCCCGTACCTGAACATCTATGCTAAAAATTCCACAAGCCAAACCATTGACATCGTATCCGAAGGATTCGCGCCGCCATGGGCAATTGAAAAATGGTTCATGTTGGAAGCGGATGGCCGAGAAGTGCATTATCCTGAGCATATGAGACCTGTGGTCGGTGGGAAAGAATATCGAAAACTTCTTCCTGGAATTGAATTCCTTTGGGAGGAGATTCTTCTCCAGGAATTTTTTCATCAGACTGAATCCAGAGACCAAGACGTACTCAAAGACAAGAAGTCACATACCTTCAAGATCAGTCCAAGCTCTCGATGGAAAGACTTGAAGGTTAGGCCAGCAGCGATTGAAATTGGGGCAAAAAGCGCCGATGGATCATCCACAGTCACTACAGCTATCGTCGCTGCAAGCTCGCCAACACTAACGCTGGAAGCCAGGCAAATTCTTGAGCGTCTGAACTCTTGGAACATGGATGCGATTGACGTCTGCGAGCGTCCGGAGGCGTACCCAAATCTGACAGGCTCGGGAGAAGCCAGAGCCTTTATCAACGACTGCAAGAAGCGGCTGGTTGAACTCGGCGTGAATGTGAAATGGAATCCAGAAAAGAAGGCCTACGATGTAATCAGCCATCCCGCTGCTGCGGCCACGACGACGACAAGCTAAACTGCCCAGCCGTCCGTCGAATGGGTGGATGAGAAAACGAGCAAAGTTCTTTTCACCTCGAAAGACGTCGTCCGTTATGACTGGGAGCGGCAGGTCTTCGAGCTCAAGCGCGAGGCGGCGATGGAGCTGAGCGCCTGGGCGCCTCCCCACATGCATCAAATGCGAGGGTTTGTCGTTCGCGACGGAGAGGGAATCATCTATCGGGGAAAGATGGTCAGCGAGCTAAGTTCGATAGGCTATCCTGGCCCCATATTGTCGGATTTTCATTTTCCGCTCGAAGCCCATGTCGCGGCGCCTCCTTTGTACCAAATGCAGAGCGCCTATCCCGATGAACGCTTCGGCGATAATCAGGTTTTGCTAAACGACCGGCTCCTGGCGGGGTTGAAGAAGGCCAGCGTCTGCGGTAAGATTGCGCCGGAATACCGCCCCAAGCCGCTTGAGATTGTACGCATGGAATGGGCGGGCGATAAGAGCTTGAAGGTTCGCGCGGAGATTTTCGCGGAGACCCTCCATGCAGGGCAGCAAGCGCGTATTCATTTGTTTTTTGCCAACTTTTATAACTACAACATTGATGCGGATGTGGCGGCGATCAAGCTAACGCTCTCCGCCAACAACAAGCGATTTATTTCTGAAACATCGCTGCGCAATCTGCCATTGGCCCAAGTACTCGAGGACGGAGTATGGATTTGCCGTTTCAAGCCCTGGACCCCGGCGCCCGGCAGCGAAGACGCCGTCGTGAAAGCGGGTCCGGCCAAACTGACCGTCGAAGTCCGTCTCTTGGAAAAACTGCAGGACAAGCCTGCCGCGCTCGCGCAACCCCGTGTTGTATGGTCAGCGGTGTTGCCTGAGGCGAAGGTGGAGATTTTGTCGGCGCGGGCTAACACGGACTAACACGGACTGACACGGACTAACACGGACTGATTCGGCTTATTTTCTTCCGCCTTTTCTCTCAAAAGGATGGTCTTCCTGAAAATCCGGACGATAGTGGCCGGGCGCGCTCAGGTCTTGAATCCATCCATTCTCGAAACCCAATTCATGCGCGCGCTTGACGACGGCCTCGTATTCGTCCGGCAGCACGTACCGCCCAAGCACGGGATGCCGGACCGCTTCGGCGTCGGGGTGATATTGCGCCATCAGGCTCAGGTGAACTTCCGGCGTCAGCACATCGGCGACGATTTCGAGCGCGCGCAGACTGTTGGAGACGAGGCCGGGCAACACCAGATGCCGCACCAGAATGCCGCGCAGCGCCACGCCGTTTTCGTCCATGAACAGCCGCCGCCCCACCTGCCGCCGCATCTCCGTGAGCGCCGCCGTCGCCACCGCGACGTAATCCGGCGCCGAGGAATAGAGGCGCGCCGGCTCGGGCTCGCCGTATTTCATGTCGGGCATGTAGATGTCCACCAGCCCCTCGAAGGAACGTAATGTCTCTAGCGAATCATAGCCGTTCGTGTTATAGACGACCGGCGTTTCATAGCCGCGTTCGCGCACTGCTTGGATGATCGTCCTGACCTGGCGGGCATTATGCGACGGGGAGACGAAGTTCAGGTTATGTCCGCTGCGTTCGATGAGTTTGACGATGGAGTCTATCAGCGTTTCCAACGGCGTCGCGGGCGTGAGCGCGACCACGCTCCGGCGGCTGATCTGCCAGTTCTGGCAATACATGCAGCGCAGGTTGCAGCCGGGAAGGAAAAGCGTGATCGAACCGCGCGAGCCGGAGATCGCCGGCTCTTCGCCACGGTGCAGACACATGGAAGCGATCCGAATCTTTCCATCCGCGCCGCAAAAGCCCGTTCCACCGTCCATCGGCACGCCGCATCGCCGCGGACAATCGCAGCAGAATTCAGTTCCGAGTTCCGAGTTCCGAGTTCCGGGTTCCAAGTTCTGGTTATCGCGTTCTGAGCCCATGAGGAAATGCTGTCAGGAAGGCTGGAGCGCGTCAACGCTGGAAAGACGGCGAACTTGGAACTTGCATCCGAATTCCTCTGGCGGTCAGAATCATGCGCGGTTGTTGCGAGAGCGAAATCAATTCGAGCGTCGGGGCGAATCCCATTCCATGAATGCCGATATAAAAGAGATTTGGGATTGCGGGCGAGTGGTTTTCGATCTCGGGGCGCGGCCGCTTGTGATGGGCGTCTTGAATGTCACGCCGGATTCGTTCAGCGATGGCGGGCAGTTCAGCGATCCTGCGCGCGCTGCCAGCCGCTCTCTTGAAATGATCGAGGAAGGGGCGGATCTGATAGACATCGGCGGCGAATCCACCCGCCCCGGGGCCGCGCCGGTGGCGGCAGCGGAGGAACTTCGCCGCGTGGCGCCGGTGATCGAAGCGATCCGCGCCCGCTCTCAGATTGCGATTTCGGTGGATACCGAGAAGGCTTCGGTGGCCCGCCGCGCGCTGGAACTGGGGGCGGACGTCATCAATGACGTGACGGGTTTTCGCGGCGACCCCGAGATGGCGCCGCTGGCCGCCGCGTCGCGTTGCGGCTTGGTGGTCATGCACATGCAGGGCACGCCGCGCGACATGCAAAAGGCGCCGCATTATGAGAACGTGGTCGAAGATTTGCGGCGGTTTTATAAAGAACGCTTGCGGACGCTTGGGCGTGCCGGTATAAATGCCACGCGCATCGTGCTCGATCCGGGAATCGGTTTCGGAAAAACGCTGGAGCATAATCTCGAACTGATCGCGCAACTGCCGCGGCTGGCGGAAGAGACGCGCCCGCAACTGATTGGCGTTTCGCGCAAGTCGTTCATTGCGGCGGCGCTGCATCAGCATCTCGAGCCGCAGGAGCGCTTGGAAGGAACGGCCGCCGCAGTGGCGATTTCGGTTTGGAATGGCGCCGTCTGCGTGCGGGTTCACGATGTGCGCCCGATGCGCCGCGTGGCCGATATGGCCTGGGCGCTTCGAGCTGCTCGAAGCCCCGGCCTCGCCCAGTCCGTGTAAGTCTGTGTGAGTCCGTGCCAGTCCGTGTTTGTCCGTGTCAAAGGAAGCGCGCCATGCAGGAAATCCTATCCCTCATCATCACGATGCAGCCGCGCGACATCCTGGATATTTTCCTGGTCGCGACGCTGTTCTATCTTATCTTTCTGCTCTTGCGCGAATCGCGTTCGGCGGTGGCGCTGCGGGGAATGATCGCCATCCTGGTCGGTTCGCTGATCGTTTATTTCTGCGCTTTCGTGATGCGCCTGACGGCCTTGCTGGTCGTATTCAAGAATTTCTGGGTTATCGTGATTCTGGTCTTCATCGTCGTTTTCCAGCATGATTTCCGGCGCTCGCTGACGCAGGTGGGGCAGCTGCGCATCTTCCGGCGCCTCTTCAGCCAGAGCGGCCGCTACCTGGAAGAAATCATCGAAGCCGTGCGGATGATGGCGAAGCGCCGCATCGGGGCGATCATCGTCTTCGAGCGCCGCAATTCGCTGAAAGTCTATGCCGAAACCGGCACGCGCCTGGACGCGCAGATCAGCATCGGGCTGCTGCGCACGATCTTCACCGCCTATACGCCGCTGCATGACGGCGCGGTGATCGTGCGCGACGAGCGGGTGGTGGCCGCCGGATGCATTCTGCCGCTGTCGTCCGATGAGAATTTGAGCAAGGACCTGGGGACGCGCCATCGGGCCGCGCTGGGCTTGAGCGAGGAGAGCGACGCGGCCGTCGTGGTGGTCTCCGAAGAAACGGGCATTGTCTCGCTGGCCCTCAACGGCCATTTGCGGCGCGGCCTGAGCGCCGATGAACTGCGCGACGCGCTCGTCGAAGAGTTGGACATCGAAGTCAAGGAGGAGACGAATGGCTAGATTGCGCTTTGCCAAAGGCGCGGATCCCACGCTGATTGTCTCCGCGCTCCTGGTGGCCTTCTTCATCTGGCTGATCGCGAAGCAAGGCGAGATGAATGAAGTGACGTTGACGGCGCCAATCAAGATTGACAAAATCAATCCGCGCTGCAACGTCGTTTATGAGCCCACCTCGCTCCTGGTGCGCGTGCAATATCCCATCAGTCTGCGCTCGCGGGTCACGAACGAAAGCTTTGCCGTCAATCTGGACGTGGATGACGCCGACACCTACGCCGGCATTGACGATTACAAGGTCAATCCCCTGACGATCACGCTTTCCGATGTCAAACCCGTGGGCGATCTGCCCACCGAAATCCGGCCCATTCAGTTCATGGGATCGAACCGCGTGACGTTGAAAGCGCAACTGAACACCTGCAAGGTGGATATTGACGTCCGCACCAGCGGCAAACCGAAACCCGGATATGAACTGGCCGGGCTTCCAAAGCCGGAAGACCCGGAGTTGTTCCGGCTGGTAGGCTCTCGCGAGGAGTTTTTTGCTCTCTTGAAGGGGAAGCCCAAAGCTGTGATTCCTACGGAGCCGGTGGATCTGGCCGGCCTGAGCAAATCCGATATCGTGCGCGCGCCGCTCATCGTGCCGGCGGGATTCAAGCTGGCGCGCAAAGACCGCGATCAAAAAATCCTGCCGCATACGGAATGGGCCATCTGGGTGAACGTGCCCATTTCCGAAGAGACGACAACCCGCACGATTGACAATATCCCCGTGGACGCGCGCGCGCCGCTGCCAAATTCGGAAATCAAATGCTACCCGCCGACGGTTTCGGTGACGGTTTGGGGCGTGCGGGGCCTGGTTGAAAAACTCTCTTATGGATCGTTTGTCATCAAAACCGATCTGCCACTTCCCGGCACAACGACATACGAAGACGACGTGGCGCTGGTGGCCGAATTCGCGGAGTCCATTTCGGAAAAGACGCGCGAGAATCTCAACATCATTTCGCTGGATCCCAAAAAAGTTCGCATCACGATCAAGCCCAAAACTTTGGAAAAAGACGGCGTCACCAGCGGTGGGCCCAAATAGAATTTCAAATCTCAAATCTCAAATTTCAAATTTCAAATCTCAAATCTCAGAGCCACAATTGCGGATTGCGGGATTTCACTTTCAATCATGTCTCCTGAACACGGAACTCGGAACTCGGAACCCAGAACTCGGAACTCGGAATCCGAAACTCGGAACTCGGAACTCGGAACTCGGAACTCAGCATGCGCTGTTCTGCGCGCCGAAGACTTGGTCAAATATTTTCCCGTGACTCAGGGGACGTTTGTCTGGTCCCGCTCCTTCGTGCGCGCGGTGGATGGCGTCAATCTTTATCTTCGACAGGGCGAGGTGTTGGGGCTGGTGGGCGAAAGCGGCTGCGGCAAGACAACCATCGGGCGGATGCTGGCGCGCCTGCTCGAGCCCACGCGCGGGCGGATTGTGTTGCAGGATGCTCCCGCCGGCGCCGCGCGTGAAGATCGCAAGGAATCCGGCGGACGCCCGGGCCGGCGCGAACGGCTGTCTTTTCACCGGCGCGTGCAGATGGTTTTCCAGGACCCGTATTCCTCGCTCAATCCGCGCATGACGGCCGGCGCGATCGTGGCCGAGGGCTTGGAGATTCACGGCCTGGCGCGCGGCAAGGCGAAATGGGACCGGGTGGCGCAGCTGTTCCGGGAAACAGAGCTCGACGCGGATTCCCTGCGCCGCTATCCGCATGAGTTCAGCGGCGGACAGCGCCAGCGCATCGGCATCGCGCGCGCGCTGGCGATCGAGCCGCGGATCATCATCGCCGATGAGCCGGTTTCGGCGCTCGATGTTTCGATCCAGGCGCAAATCCTGGCGCTGCTCGAACGCTTGCAGCAGGAGCGCGGACTTTCGTATGTTTTCATTTCCCACGATCTGAGCGTCGTCGCGCACATCAGTCATCGCGTGGCGGTCATGTATCTGGGGCGGATCGTCGAAACCGGAACGCGCGACCAGGTTTTCTTCGATCCGCTGCACCCTTATACGCAAGCCCTGCTAAAGGCCGCGCCGAAACCGGACCCAAGCCGCAAGGGACAGCGCGTGATCCTGCAGGGCGAAACGCCCAGCCCCGCCGCGCCGCCGCCGGGCTGCCATTTTCACCCGCGCTGCCCGAAGCGCTTCGAGGGCTGTGATGTTTTCGATCCGCGATTGACTGAATATAAAGAAGGTCACCATGTCGCTTGTCGCTTGTATGAGAATGAATAAGATATGCGTGAAACAGGATGGATTAGATACAGGATATATTGGAGACAGGATGTATTAGAGACAGGATAGATCAAAGTCAGAAAAATTTACGGTCAGGAATATTTTTCTGACCATAAATTTTTCTGACCTTCATTCATCCTGACAAAGGCGCCGCAAGAAATAGCTCAGACGATTTGCTGCGTTCATGGATATGACCGATTTTTTTCGAAAATTCCCCATCCTCATCACCGGCGCGACGGGACATACCGGGCGGCATCTGGTTCGCCGGTTGATCGGCGACGGCTATGCCATCCGCGTCTTCACGCGCTCGCGCGGCAAGGCGCTCGATATTCTGGGGGATGAAATCGAGCGGCAAATCGCCGAGGGAAACCTGGAAGAGCCTGAGACGCTTGCTCGCGCGTTGTCTGGCTGCGGAGCGATTATTTCTCTCAGCCACGTCCGCTTTGCCCCGGCCCTGATCGCCGCCTGCGAGAAGACCGCCGTGCGCCGCGCGATATTCATCTCGTCGGCCCGCCGCTACACGCGCTTTCCCGACGCGCCCGCCGAACAGGTGCGCCAGGGCGAAGCCGCCATCCGCCGCAGCGCGCTCGATTTTACGATCCTGCGCCCCACGATGATCTTCGGCGATGAACGCGACAACAACCTGACGCAGCTGATCCAATGGATGCGCAAACTGCCCTTTTTTCCCTTGCCCGGCGGCGGATGGAATCTGGTGCAGCCCACGTTTGTTCACGACCTTGTGAACGCGATCGTCCGCGCGTACGAAACCGAAGGCGCCATCGGAAGGGAATATGACATCGGCGGCCCCGAGCCGATGACCTACCGCGCGATGATCCGCCTCATCGCCGCCGCGATGGGCATGCCCATGCCGATCCTCCCGCTGCCTCTCTGGCCTTTCCTGCCGCTGGCGGGAATTTATGAGCGCCTGTCGCGCCGCCCCCGCCTTACGCGCGCCATGCTTCAGCGCCTTGCGGAAGACAAAGCCGTTGACATCGCCGCCGCCCGCCGCGATCTCGGCTTTTCCCCGACGCCTTTTTCCGAAGCCATCGCGCGCAAGATCAGGGGAGAAGTGTAACCATTCCTTTTTCACTGAAGAGCCGCGCTTTTCCCTACCCCCCCGGCAGGAACTTCCCCGATAGCGAAATCAGGGATTTTTCTATATAGTTCTTATTTGGATTTTCTGACATCTGAGTTTACTCTTGCCTCGCAACAGTCGCTGAGGAGGACGGGGGCGTGCGGCGATGAAATTTGGACGACTGGAAAATCAGCCGGATTCCTGAATTCAGAGCGCGCCGCAGCCTCGAGACTTCCCCAAGCAGTATTGCGCGTTCGTGGGTTCGCGCTCCATGCTGCAACACACGATTGACCGTCTCGCCACGATCGTGCCGCCGGCTCACATCGTCGTCGTTATTCGCTCGGACCAGCGCAGGTTTTTCGACTGGTGCTCGGTGGCGCCTTTGGAGCAGGTGGAATGGCGCGATTGGGGAATGCCCGAGCGGCTCAAAGAGACGCTGGAACGTTTGCCCCAGCCTTCCATGATTCCGATCGAATTTCTGGAAGCGAGCGTGTTGGCCGTCGGCAGGCGCATGTTGCAGAAAGCCGGCTTCGAGGTTTTGACGGCGGCGAACGGCTTGGCGCATCAGTTCCGCGCCATCGCGCAAATTCAATTTTTTCTTGATGCTTTCGCGGTGCGTCTCAACCGTCTTCGGGCTCAAGTGCAGGTTTTCGGCCACCTGACGCGTGCCCAATCCCTTGCCGATTAGCTGGATGACTTCCAACTCGCGGTCCGACAGCGTTTCCATCAGGGGACGATCGTCTTCCGGTTTCCCATAGGCGAGGCGCGACATCATGCGCTCGGTCATTTGCGGACTCAGGAAGACCTTGCCCGCCAGCAAAGAGCGGATGGCCAGAACGATCTTGTCGGACGCTTCCTCTTTGCTGACGTATCCCATGGCGCCGGCGTGCAAGGCGCGCTCGGCGAACGTGTTTTCGTCATGCATCGAAGATACAAGCAGTCGGGCTGCGCTGTTCATCGCGCGCATCTGCTTGAGCAGTTCGATCCCGCTGCCACCCAAGCCCCTACCTAGATTTGGGGAACGACGACGCCGACTGCGCACAGCGGCGATCTGTGCTTCCCGCATGTTTATATGCCGAACCAATGGCCGGACAGCCCGGACCTGAGCGGCGCCAGCCCCGTGAGCCGGTGGGACGATGGTCCCTGGTTCTGGCCACCGCTGACGACCGACGCAGGTTTGATCCATGGGGAGATCATAGATCCCGCGACCGGGTATCGGACGCCTGGGACGCCCAACCCATCCCTCGTGCCGGAAGCCTTCATGGACACTCCCATCGTCAACGGCGCCGCCTGTCCCTATGTCACGCTGCAGCGCAAGGCCTACCGCTTCCGTATCCTGAACGCCTGCAAATGGGGGAATGGCTTATCGGGGATTTCCCTACCTGCGCACGAGGGAAATCTCCGATAAGGGATTCAGCGATCTGCGGATATGGTTTGGATTTGTTCCCCCCCCGCCGACTGTTTATAAACTCGTCCTTGACAGATGTGCGGGAACTCCATTATAATCCTTAAGCTAGAGTGGCTGGCTTCGTCCCGCAAAGAGGCTGCAATACATCAAATTTGAAGGGCAAGGCGAAGAATGCCAATGGGACATCATACCTTGAGCAAAGGAGACCCGTTACATGAAAGCAATCGTAGATCCGGACACCTGCACAGGCTGTGGATTGTGTGTGGAGATTTGCCCGGAAGTTTTTGAAATGAAAGACGAAGTAGCGGTTGCGAAAGCCGGGATGGTTCCAGTAGAAAAGCAAGACACCTGCCGCGAGGCGAAGGACAGCTGCCCCGTCGAGGCGATCTCAATTCAGGAATAGGAAGGAGCCCCGGATCATGGGCCCGAAAATTCAGGTCGTGTTTTACAGCATGTACGGCCACGTCTATAAGATGGCCGAAGCGATTGCGGAAGGCGCCCGCAGTGTGGCGGGAGCGGAAGTTTCTCTCTATCAAGTCGCGGAACTGATCCCGGATGAAGCCTTGGAAAAGAGCGGCGCCAAGGCGGCCCGGGCGGCGTTTGCGCATGTGCCTCTGGCCGATCCGAACCGGCTCGCTGAAGCCGACGCCATTCTCTTCGGCACGCCGACATGTTTCGGCAACATGTGCGCGCAGATGCGCAATTTCATGGATCGCACCACGCAGCTGTGGCTCAAAGGCGCGCTGATCGGCAAGGTCGGCAGCGTCTTCGTGAGCACGGCCTCGCAGCACGGCGGACAGGAAACGACGATCACCAGTTTCCACAGCACGCTGCTGCATCACGGCATGATCATTGTGGGGATTCCGTATTCCGAACCGCGCCTCGTCAATATGAAGGAAATCACCGGCGGCACTCCTTATGGCGCCAGCACTCTGGCCGATGTTGACGGATCGAGGCGCCCGAGCGAGAATGAATTGGCGATCGCCCGGTTCCAGGGCAAGCATGTGGCGGAGATCGCAAAGAAGCTCATCTCAGCGAAGTAAGCGTAATCATTATTTGAAGGAAGGAATAGAAATATGAAGTTGCTATGCGCCGTCACCGGCGCGATGAATATTCGCCGTTGATAGATAATGGCATGTTCCGACAGATAAATAGAAAGCAATTTTTTGCGCCCATAAACATTCCAAGAGGAAGGGAGAAGATGAAATGAGTTTGAGCATTGTAGAGTTTCGGTGGGTAAAGTTGGCCTTGTCGCCGTTGGTGGGGCTGGCTCTGGCGAGCGGAGCGGCCGAGCCGGCGCCTGTGATCCAGCTGCCGCAGTTGCCCTATTCTCAGGATGCGTTGGAGCCCTTTATTTCGTCCCGGACGATCAGCTTCCATTACGGCAGGCATCACCAGACTTATGTGGACAACCTGAACAAACTGATCGCCGGCACGCCGCTGGCCGAGCAGCCGCTGGAGAAAATCATCCAGCAAACCTCCGGCGTGGCGGATAAGACGGCGGTCTTCAACAACGCCGCCCAGGTCTGGAACCATACCTTTTTCTGGCAAAGCATGAAGCCCAACGGCGACGGCAAGCCGTCGGGACGCCTGGCGCAGATGATTGATAAATCCTTCGGCAGTCTTGACAAGTTCAAAAGCGCCTTCGTGGCCGACGCCCTCGCGCAGTTCGGCAGCGGCTGGGTCTGGCTTGTTCAGGACAGCGATCAGCTGAAAATCGTCAAGACATCGAACGCCGATTCGCCGCTGGCGCACGGGCAAAACGCCCTTCTTACCTGCGACATCTGGGAGCACGCCTACTATCTGGACTACCAGAACCGGCGCAAGGATTTCGTGGAGGCGTTTGTGAACCATCTGGCCAACTGGGAATTCGCGGCGTCCAGATTGAAGTGACGCGGCCAAGGAAATGCTGGAAGGCATTTTGAAGGACGAAGACGGCCACGTCAACGAGATCGAAGAGAAGTTGGATCAGATCAGCCAGATCAGCATCCAGCACTTCCTTACGACTCAGATCGGGGAATAAGGCGCTTTGTCCGGAGATTGAATTGGAATCGCGCGCGAGATGTTTTCGGCGCGGAGTACACATATACTCCGAGCAGAAAGCGTTTCGCGCGCGATTTATTTGCGGGGCGCTATTGATTGATAGAGCGATTCAATTCGGTCCACCGCGCTCTTCCATGAAAATCTCCGCGCGGCCAGTTCGCGGGCGCGCAGGGCGCTGCTGCGGCGCAGGTCATCGTCTTCAAGCAGACGGACCATCGCCGCCGCGAAGGCCGTGACGTCGCCACCGGAGACAACTATCCCGGCGCCTGCTTCCCCCACCTCCGGGACATGGCATTCCTCCGAGATCGCCATCGGCAGCCCGGCGGCCAGCGCCTCCAGCACCGTCATCGGCAATCCTTCGTCATAAGAAAAGAGCGCCAGGATTCCGGCGTCGCGATAGAGGAGTCGTATTTCCGGCGCCGTGAGCTCGCCCGTGAAGAGGACGCTTTGGGTAAGCCCCAATTCCCTCGCGCGCGCTTCGAGCCGCCCCCGCATTCCTTCGTCCGGACCGGCCAGGACGAGGAGGGCTTCCGGGATTTTTGCGCGCGCAAGATGAAACGCTTCGAGCAGGCGATCCACTCCCTTGATGCGTTCGAGCCGCCCCGCATAAGCGATCAGCGGACGTCCGGAGGCGATCCCATACTTGCGGCGAAAGGCGCCTGGCTCTTCCCCTTCGAGCGCTTGGAACAGCGCCGGATCAACGCCATTGGGGATGACGGCGATGCGCTCGGCGCGCGCGCCCAGCTTCAGGTACTCCCGCTTCTCGAATTCCGTCAGCGCGATTAGCCCTGCCGCGTCGCGCAGCACGCGCTTCTCATAGAGAGCGAAAAAAGCAATCTTGCTCCATCGCCGCTGCCGCCGCCGCGCCGAATCCAACGCCGAATGCGCCTGATAAATGTATGGCACGCCCGCTCGCAGGGCCGCCGCGCGCGCCTGAACGCCCGTCCACGAAAATCCGCACGAGGTATGGACCACGTCGAATTCCTTGATCCGCGTTTGGAGGGCGCCTCCCAGCGACGGCGCGAAATAAGGCGCATACTGCCCGCCCCAATGCCCAAACCGCTCGACCGCGAATCCTTCCTTGGATTCTTTTTTAGGAACCACGATCCCTTCCTTGGATTCCCTTATTGGGATTGCGATCCCCTTCATGATTTCCTTTTCCGAATACGGCGCGTCATCTCTCTTTGCCGTGCTTCCGCGGACGTCGGTTGTGAAAACCGTCAATTCATGCCCGCGCGCAGCGAGCCGCCGGGTTACTTCAAACGTCGTCCGTACCGGCCCGCCATACACCCAGGCCGGCGCAAAAAAAGGAATGATATGCAGAATCTTCATCGGTTGACCGCAGCGCGCCAGAATCTGTACATTCGAAATTGTTCCATTGTCCCCCTTGCGTCAAGCGCAGAATTCCCCACTGCGAGCGCCACTGCGAGCGCCACTGGGAACGCTACTGGGAGCGCCACTGGGAGCGCCGGCATCTCTGCCGGCGCATGCATCACAAATAGCATCACAAAAGCAAACAAGACCACGCCCCCCTCCCCATCATCTCATGCTGTCATCCCATGCTTTCTCATTGACTCCCAGCCGCTTTACCCGTCACGCTTGGAGCCGGCGAAGACAGGATTCTGTTCGGTCCAGATCGCGACAGATAACTTCAGATCGCGACAGATAACTCCAGATCGCGAGAGATAGCTTCAGATCGCCACAGATCATTCCAGATCGTCAAAGATCCCTCCAAATCGTCCCAAATCCCAAACAAAAACAGGAGTTCATTCCCATGATGCTCGAAGTGAAACGAATGCGGAATCTTGGGCTGGCGGCAGCGATGGCCGCATTGTGCGCGATATTTTCGGCCGGCGCCTTCGCACAAGACGCTCCCGCGAAAAAAGAAAAAGCGCCAACCGCGAAAGCCGCTGCCGACGCCAAGGACGCCAAGTCCAAGGACGGCGTAGCCAAGGATGCAAAGTCCCAGGACGCCGCCGCCAAGACCGCTAAGAAACCCGATCCCGCGATGGCGCCCATCACCGACGATCCCAATCTGCCGCGCGTCCTGCTGATCGGCGATTCCATTTCGATTGGCTACACTCTCCCGACTCGCGATCTGCTCAAGGGCAAAGCCAACGTCCATCGCATTCTGGAAAACGGCGCCTCGACGCGCGAAGGCCTTGCGAAACTCGATAAGTGGCTGGGCGAAAAAAAATGGGACGTCATCCACTTCAACTGGGGACTGCACGACCTGAAACATATAGTAGGCGCGAAGCTCGATCTCAAAGGCGAACAGAATATTTCGCTCGCGGATTACGAGAAGAATTTGCGCGAGCTGGTCAAGCGCCTCAAAGCCACGGGCGCGCAGCTGATCTGGACAAGCACGACACCCGTCCCGGCGGGCGCCGACGGCCGCATGACCGGGGACGTTCCGCTTTACAACGCCGTCGCGCTCAAGATCATGCAGGAGAACAACGTGCCGGTGGACGATCTCTATGCCGTCGTGCAGGCCAAATGCGAGCCGCTTCGCACGTCGGCCAATAACGTCCACTTCAAGCCTGAAGGCTATAAAATCCTGGCCGAAAGCGCCGCCGCCTCGATTGAGGCCGCGCTGAAGAAGAAGTAGATTTTTTTACAAACGCCGTTTAAAAAATTACTCCAAGAGTTTCTGCCATTGATTGCGCTTATGCGGCGATTTCGATCCCTTCGCGCCGAGCGATTTCGAGGATGGGGCTGCCGCCGTCGGTTTCCCACTCATGTTCGCCGCACGGAATCGGCTCGATACGCTTGTCGGCAGCGAGCGTTGCCCGCCACATTCTTTTAACCAATCCTATCTCATGTATTTCATCGAATTCAGGAGCAATGACGATGACATCAATATCGCTCCACTCGTGGGCTTCATTCCTTGCAAACGAGCCAAAAAGAATTGCGCGCTTAGCATGTATGCCAACAGCGCTCAGTGCAATAAGATATTGCTTTAGGATGTCTGCAATAGGCTTTTCAACCATAGCCTGATCTCCTCTGCTTTCTTCATGTCCTTTCGGGCGGTTTGCAAATCTATGACCGTTTTGGTGGGCGCAGGATAACGGCCTTCTCTATTATATTCATCAAATTCTTTCAGGAATTCAATCTGTTCAGGAGAAAGCGGCACTTTGCTTATTTCGGCCAGACGCATCAAATTATGGATTTTCGGCGGAATTTCGCATGTGTGTTTGGTCACATGGGCTTTGAGCATTTTCTCCAAAGTTAAATGCGCGAAAAACAAACCTTGCTGAATCTTCTTCTTTTCAAATAGCGCCAAGACAGCTTCCGCATCATCATCCGATCCATCGCGCCAATACTCAATTTGCCTCTCGACATCCATGGCATTTCTCCCTGCTTTTTTGATTAATGCTTTCAGGCCGCTCGCAATCTAATTACGGGAAGCATACCAAACATTTTCCGGGCTTGGCAATCGGTTTTATTTGAGAAATCATAAGCGCATAAGGGGATTATTATCAGGCGGAACTCAGGTCCAAGCGCCGTTGGCATGGCGGCATATTCAAGAAAATTATTTGCCCGCCTTTCATCCCAGCAACCCGGCTTGACTTCCGCGGCGGGGCGGCGTAACCTCTCAAAGTTTTTGCAGCGCAAGATGCTTATCCAAATGCGATTTTTTTTTACATGGCCAGCAAAAAACAACCTGCAATCCTGATGCTTGAAGACGGGCGGTATTTCGAGGGGACGGCGTTCGGCGCGTTCGGCGAATTCTTCGGCGAGATGGTTTTCAACACCAGTATCACCGGCTACCAGGAAATCCTGACCGATCCCTCCTACTGCGGACAGATCGTCTGCCTGACCTATCCCCTGATTGGAAATTATGGGGTCAATGCGCAGGATGGCGAATCCAAGCGCATCCAGGTAGCGGGGCTGATCGTCAAGGAGCTGTCGCGGCGCGTCAGCAATTTCCGCAGCGAGGAACGGCTCGAAGACTACTTGCGCCGCAACGGCATCATGGGCGTGGAGGGATTCGACACGCGCGCCCTGGTCCTTCACCTCCGCAATCACGGCGCCATGCGCGCAGCGATTTCGGCGGAGACTTCCGACCGCGATGAGTTGCTGCGCCGCGTGCTGCAATCGCCCTCGATGGCCGGGCGCGCGCTGGTGGATGATGTCACCTGCGCGGCGCCTTATGAGTTCCAATCGAGCCGCCATTATGAGCTCCAAACCGAAGGTCCGGTGTACCGGATCGCCGCCTACGACTATGGGATCAAGCGCAACATCCTCGAACTGATGTGCGCCGAAGGCCTGAAGCCCATTGTCGTTCCGGCCGGGACCACTTTCGAGCAGATCGAGGCTCTCGCGCCCGACGGCATTTTCCTCTCGAACGGTCCCGGCGATCCCGAGCCGCTCGAAGCGATTCACGCTGAAATCCGCAAAATTATTGAGAAATACACCACATTTGGCATTTGCCTGGGACACCAGCTTCTGGGGCTGGCGCTCGGCGGACAGACCTACAAGCTCAAATTCGGCCATCGCGGCGGCAACCATCCGGTCAAGGACATGAAGACGGGCCGCGTCGCCATCACATCGCAGAATCATGGCTTCTGCGTCGCGCCGGATTCGCTGCCCTCATCCGTCGAGATTACCCATTGGAATCTGAACGACAACACCGTCGAGGGTTTCGAGCACAAAGAGCTGCCTATTTTCTGCGTGCAGTATCATCCCGAGGCTTCGCCGGGTCCGCATGATTCCAGCAATCTGTTTCCCAGGTTTCGCCGGATGATCGAGAAGCATAAAGGAAAGTGATTGTTTGCCTCTGTTCCAGTTGATCCATCAGCATTGCGCGCCCTGCTGTCATTGTTGTCATTGGCGTCACTGGCGGCATTGCTGACTGCTTGTTCTTTTGCTCCCCGGAATCATCCCAGTCTGGATCAACGCCTTGATGAAACGTCAACCCAGACGCTTGCTCTAAATGCTCCATTTCTGGGCCAACGCGGTCCGAGCTTTCATAGTCCGGATCAACGTGCCGGAACCGAGATGAGCCAGCCGCTCTGGCCAAACCCTCCCATGCCGGATCAGCGCGCCGAAACAGGGACAAGCCCGACGCTCGCAGGCGACGATCCTTTTCTGGAATGGGTCTGGCGCGATAGAATCCTGCGATTGGGTCCGGCGCCCATTCCGGAATTCACCGCGGGCCAGTCGCTACCCTTCGATGGAATGACCAGCCAGGGGGTTTCGGGCGACGCGTTCACCAGCGCGTCGTTTCCCCTCGGTATTTTCGCGCGCAAAGAATTTCCCACCTGTGAGGCGATTATGCAAACGCTATCCAATGGCATGACGTTGATTGTGGACACGCCGGCGGGCAATGAAGTAGCGGCAGTCGTAATCCTGCTGCCGGCTGGCGCCAGTTCGGAATTGGATGTGGAAAACGGCCTGACCAACCTGACGATGCGAATGTTGACGCACGGCACGCGCTCGCTGACGGCCCGGCAGTTCAACGAAAAAATCGAGTCGCTGGGCGCCTCGTTCAGCGCCGGCGCCACCGAGGACTACGCTTTCATCTCCCTGACGTGTCTGCGCCAGGATTTGGATACCATGCTGGAACTGGCGCACGACGCTTTTTATCATCCGGCCTTCGAGCAGGAGGAGATGGACAAAGAGCGCGAGGTGATCATCGCCGGCCTCAAGCGCATCGAGGACGATTCCTTCCAGTTCACGTATCAGGAATTCCTGAAGGACATCTACTACGGCCATCCCTACGGAATGAATCCGCGCGGAACGCCGGAATGCCTGGCGATGTTTGCGCCGCTGAATCTTTCGTCGCGGCATGAAGAAGTCTGCCGGACGGGAGGCGCCATCGTCTCGATCGCGGGTGATGTGGACTCGGCAATGCTGGCTCATCTATTCGAAAAATGGGCGCCACCCGTAAGACCCGTTGCGCCGCGCATGGTCGCCTGGAAAGCGCTCACCACGCGGGGACGGCCCACGCGGACCTTGTTGAAAGAGCGGAATCAGGGATTTGTCGTGATGGGCTATCCCGCGGCGCCGATGAAAGATGAAGACATGCCTTACCTGCGCGTCGTCAGCGCGGCGCTGGGCGAGGGGATGTCCTCGCGGCTGTTTACGATCCTGCGCGACCAGGGCAGCCTGGCCTACGCCGTCGGCACGATGTGCGTGCCGCGGTTCGATCAGGGGTATTTCGCCTGCTATATCGGCACGTCGCCTGAAAATATCCCGGCTGCCGTCGCCGGCATCCAGCATCAGATCGAACTCGTCACCGAAGACATCCTGCCGCCCAAGGAATTGGAGCGGGCGCAAAACTACATCCTCGGCAAGTTTCAGCTGGGTCTGCAAACCAACGAAGCGCGCGCGCGATACCGGGCGCTGAGCCTGATGGGAGGATTGGGGCTGGACTATATGGAGCGCTATCCCGATATCATCCGCCATATTTCCGCCGAGAAGACGCGCGCCATCGCCCGCCGATACCTGAAAAGCCCGGTGATCGTGATCCTGAAGCCGAAAGAGGCGGGGGAGTAGGGTGTATAGAGGTCAGGGGTCAGGGGCTTGGGATCAGGAAATCGGGGCGGAAGAAATTGGTTTCTTCAACGGGTACGAAAAATTGGCCGGGAAGCGCTATCATGAATAAGGCTGCTCCAGAAAACAAACCGCTGGTAAAGGAAGCCAAACGCGTTGGTCATCACAAGACCGAACAGCCTGCTCTGAAAGCAGAATTGAGAGAGTATATTGAATGGCGAAAGAGAACGCAGATCATAAAACTCTTTGGCAAGATTGACTATGATCCCAGTTATGACTATAAGGCTGAGCGCAGAAAAAAACGCGCATGAAGCAACAAGTGGAGATTCTTGCCACCGAGAATGATTTCAGAAATCATCTCAAATGTATCCTAGTTCGTGTTCATGAAATAAAACTATTTTTGCCGCTGTGCCCTATGCCTTGGATTTCCGTTGAAATTGCTTTTTCTCCCGATTGGACGGAGGAGAATTTAGAACAGGTATCGGCGCGGCTGGCGCTGGCGGATCAACTGGGGTGGATGGAGGAAATATCGCCGCAGGGCAATCCGGTCTGGAAAGTTTTCTTTCCTGAAGACGCCGCGAATCCGATGGCGGTGATGCGCGCGATCCTGTGCGCGACCGGTGGCGTGGAATCGGACCTGACGCAAGAAAAAGCATTTTCGTTGAAGATGGAGCGCGTCGCCGATACGGACTGGATGGCGGGCTTCCGCGCCTATTTTCAGCCTCAAGCGGTTTCGCAGAGGTTTGCCGTCGCGCCGCCGTGGTTCCAGGCGCCCTGGCCTTTTCCCGGCCGCGAGCGCATCACGATCTATCCCGCGATGGCATTCGGAACCGGGACTCATGCTACAACACAGCTCGCCATCCGCGCGCTCGAAGAATGCGGCTGCGAGGGCAAAACAGTCCTGGACGCCGGAACCGGTTCCGGAATCCTGGCGATCGCGGCTCTGTGGCTTGGCGCGCGGCGCGTCGTCGGGTTCGACGTTGACGCCATCGCGCTCGCCAATGCGCGCGAGAACTGCGTCCACAACGGCCTCGAGGGGCGCATTGAATTCTTTTGCGGCGGCCCCGGCGTCCTGCGCGGCGCCTGCTTCGATATTATTGTGGCGAATATTCTCTATGCCAATCTGCGTCCTCTCCTGCCGGATCTCAAAAAGTTATTGTCTCCCGGTCCGCAATCCCAACTGATCCTGGGAGGCTTTCTCCAAAGCGAATCCGCGGAAGTCGCCCGCGATCTGGCGGCGCTGGGATTGAAGCCTGTCTCTTGGTCGCAGCAGGACGAATGGGCCGGAGTAATCGCCATGAGTCATTCACAAAGCCTCTAGCCTCCAGCCTAAAGTCTAAAGCCTCCAGCCTAAAGCCTGCCATATCGTTGCCTTTCTCGCTTGCTTTGTGATGCGAGATATAACAATCTGTTTCCGGTTTGATATTTGAAGATGCATCATTTGCTGGGAAGGAGAGCGACATGTATCCTAGAAGAGCTTGTGTTTCCTTTCTTGTGGCTTTGAGCCTTGTATTGGCTGCTTATCCCGCTGCCGCACAGCCGGTGTCTATCGTTACAGATACGAATGGAATCACCGCCTATGAGATGTATCAGAACGGCTTGCATTATTTTTATTCCGTCCCTCCGCATCCCGCCACGATCCGGCTGGTTTCGTATCTGACCGGCTCTACGCCCCGCGTTGACAATTTATATATGAATGGCGGATGGGGTCCGAACATCATCAAGCAAGTCACGCGCGACAGCCAATACGTCTATTATTTCGACGGCAATAATCACCTCAATCGTCTCGCCGTGATGGCGCGGCAGGGAACCGATTGGCCCACGGATTTGCCCACCACCGTGACCGTGGAACAGGATATGCCGCCCGTGACGTGTTGGAATACCTTCCTGATTTATGGCGACACGAGCGCTGCCTATACCCAAACCTACGTCAAACTGTGCAATGTCACCGGCGGCGACGGCCACACGCTCGCCACCATCACGGGAGTAGATCCCATCTTGCAGATCATCGCCTATCGCTATCGGGATACAACGCCGGAGCGCGTCGAGCATAACGCGGTTTTTTTCCGCACCACCGCCAATATCCTTTACCGTCTGAATCTGGACAGTTCCACCCCGGTCCAACTGGCCGCGAATGTTTTGGACTTCACCCTGCAACGCCTTGCCGATGGGTCGGATCATATTTTCGCCGTGCAGATTTATGTTCCCGGCGATCCGCCAACCCTCCTGCCCGGTCCGGGAGACCAGGATCAAGTCATCCGCATATCAGCGGATTCCAGCGGCGGCGGCGCGACGTTCATGTATCTGGCCACCACGCTCAACGGCAATATCATCTCGAGCCTGTGCGCGGATGCGAATTACGTCTTCTGGACGGAAGTGTCGGGCGCCCCCACCGCCGAGATTAAGCGCAAGGCGGCGGACAATTCCGGTTCCGTGGACACCCTTCAGAGCGTGACCGACCGCGCATTCAGCAACATCCGGAGCGACGGCTATTACATCTACTTCATCACCCGGCAGACCGCCCAGGCCGACGCCATACAGCGCTACCTGGGAGGCGCGCCGGCGCTGCAACTGGATCTTGCGGCCGTGGAACTGGAGGCCATCCAGACGGTGCAGACGCTGGACTTGGGATCTCTCGTCAAACTGGCGACCGCGAAACCCACGTTTGTCCGCGGCTATGCCAACGTCGTCACCAATCAGCTGGCGATCTCGGGCTTCAGGCCGTACGCCAAGTTGCGAGGATGGTTCGACGGCGTGGAATTTTCCGACTCGCCGATTTATCCGCTCAACAATCCCATCGTGGATGCAAATACCGGTCCGGCCAATACGCGTCCCGACAAGAATCGCAGTTTCTTCTTCCACCTGCCGCCTGCGTGGGTTTCGCAGCCTGGAACACTCAGGCTGGATATGACCATCAACCCATCCGGAGCGGTTCCGGAAACCGATTCGCGGGCCAACAATACGATCTCCAACACATACAACATTGTGCAAAAAACCGCCCGATGCCTGGTTTTCATTCCAGTGCGCCTTCAGGGCGCAGGCGAGGTCGGTCCCACCATGCCGCGTTTTGGAAATCTGATCCAGCGCACGCAAAGCCTTCTGCCTTTTGAAGGCTACCGTCTCTTCCAACAGACCGATGACATAGCGAAGTACGTTTTCCCCTGGAATTATGAGGGCTATGATTTCAGTTCTTCATTGGATCAATGGCGGGCGCTGCTTTCGATCTACGCGCGCAATGCCATGTCTTCCAGTCCCTCCGGCTGCCCCACCACCTATTACATAGGCATCTGCGATCCTGCCATGACCGCCAGTTTCAACGGGCTGGGTTTGGCGTGGCTGAAAGCGCTGCTGTTCCGGGCCGAAACGGGGACGAATTCGTTCGCTCCCAATTCCCCGCTGGGCGGGCGGACGCTGGCGCATGAAATGGGCCATAATGTCGGGCTTTTCCATGTCCACAACAGCACCGCGTGCAGTGGTCAGGAACCCGACGGGCCCTATGCGACCTATCCCTGGGATCGCTGCACGCTCGGGCCTGATGATCCGCTGCAGTGGTGGGGCTTCGATCCGCTCACGCAAAGGGTGATTGCGCCGTACGAAGTCGGCGATCTGATGAGCTATGCGAACAACCGGTGGATTTCCTCCTATACGTGGGATAATTTCTTTACCGCTTTTTTCAGCGATCCTGCGTCTGCGGACCAGCTCATGAGCGCCAATCCCGACGCGGTCAGAATCCTGGGAGGGCTGCCGCAGATTCTTGTCACCGGATTCATATTTCCTTCGGCGGGCACAGGCGAGATTTCCCCCTGCTATTCGTTTCCTATCGGCGCCGCGCCGATAGAGAAGGTCTTGCAATCTTTCCTCGCGTCGCGATCCGCGCTGCAAGGGGGCGGCTCTTCTTATACGCTTCAACTTCTGGACGCCGCCGGCGGTCTCATATCGGAAACAGCCATTGACCCTTCGTTCCTGGGGGATAGCTTCTCGGACACGCTGATCTTCAGCCAGTATATTCCCCTGGATCCTGCGGCGACCCAGATCAGGCTTGCTCAAGGCGCCACACAGTTCGCCCAGCGGGTCGCCAGCCAGAACGCCCCAACCGTCACGCTGAATCCGCTTGTCATCAACGCGGCCGATCAGACCATCGCTGTGACGTGGAACGCCTCGGACGCTGATAACGATCCGCTGGTCTTCGCCGTTCAATACAGCTCGGATAACGGCGCAAACTACCAGACACTCCGGCACGATATTCCCTCGCTCGGCTGCATGCTCGATACCACAATGCTGCATGGTTCCACGCAGGCGGTTATCCGTATCATCGCTTCGGATGGATTCCTGACGGGTTTTGCGGCTTCGCCCACCTTCACGCTCAGTTCCCACGCGCCCACGGCATCCATCTCAGGAGTGACTCCGGGCGAACGAATTCCGTTTGGCGCCACGCGGACGCTGTTTGGGATGACGCTCGACGCCGAAGACGGCAGCGTTGCGAGCGAGAACACGACGTGGACCTTGTCGCTCAACACCTTGCCCATACGTTTGCAATCCGGTGGAAGCGAATTCCCGCTCGAAGACCTTGAGCCGGGCGCCTATTCCCTCGCCTTGTCCGCGATTGACAGTGATGGGAACACCGGTTCGGCAAGCGCGGCATTCGAGATTTCGCCCGTGATCATTCCCGAAGCGGCGTCCGCGCCGACATTGGATGGTTTCGTGGGCGATGACGCGTATGCCTCGGGAACCGCCTTCCGCCTTCCGCTTGGCGACGGAACTTATGTCTCTGTTGTGCTGGTCCATGCCAACAATAAACTTTATGTCGCTATTTCAGGACTGAAATACAAGGCAGGGACGTCGGATGGGACGTTTGCCGGCATCAGCATTGATCGGAACAACAGCGGCGATCTGGTTGCGCAGGCCGATGACGTCGCCTATTTGATTAACGAGTATGGTCAGGCTTTTCAGGCCATGGGCGACGGCTCTGGGGGCGTGCCCACTTCGATGAATCCGCCGTCCGGATATGCGGCGGCGATACATCGCGGCGACTACGAATGGAGCGCCGAACTGGAGATTGACGACACGCTGCTGGGCGGCTGGGATCACGCTGCGCGCATCAAATTCAGTGAATATTGGCTTGCCGGCACGGGCGATGACCGCAACTGGCCCGCGTTTTCTTTTTATAATATGCCGTGGACGTGGGCGCCGGCATACTTTGGCGCCACGCCGCCCGCGCCCGCCAACCGCGCGCCGGTGGCTGTGGCGGGGCCTAATCAGAATCTTAGCGTGCGCGCCGCCGCCCAGGTTTTCCTGGATGGCAGCGGCAGCTATGATCCGGACGGCGAAGTTCCTCTCTATTACACATGGTCGCAGGTGGAAGGCCCTGTGGCGCCGTTGAGCAATTCTTTTGTCGCCCATCCGTCGTTCACGGTTCCGCGCCCGGCGGCCGCCGCGACCTACCGGTTCGAGCTGCTCGTCGGCGATGGAACGTTGAACAGCGCTTCTCCAGCCAGCGTCACCGTGCGCGTTTCGCCACAACCGTCCTCCGTCACACCGGCGATGCTGCTGGACTATCTGCTCGGAAGAACAACGCTGACTGCGCAACAGGTGAATGAAGCGGACTTCAACGCCGACGGCCTTTTGAACATCGCCGACTGGCTTTTTGGACGATAGCAGCCCTGCAATCTCAACGTATCTATTAGAGCTGGCGCCGAAAAGTAGGC